>CAZJBC010000267.1:0-4210 GCA_964543805.1 uncultured Brevundimonas sp. | reverse complement strand
CAGACCAAAACGTTTTTTTAAAGCGGTGCGCGAGCGCTCAAGCATGGCGTCGGAATGGGCGTGTTCGGGTTCAGCCCTCGCCAGCCCCAGAGCGCCGACCAGTTCGGCCAGCATGGAGGCGGCGGCCTGTTCGGGCTCGGCATGGCCGAGAGCTTTCAGCTGCGCCGCCAGGCCGGCGGTGAACTGGCGCACGCCGGCCGCGAACCTTTCGCGGGCCAGCAGGCCCAGTCGCGGCGCATCGGCTGACAAGAACGGCAAGGGGCAACCGGTGTTTCGGGCGTCACGATGTGCGGACGACAGGTAGAAATCGATGTAGGCGCAAAGGGCCTGGGCCGGCGTCAGGCCGCCCATTTCGCGCAGCATCCGCTCGCGCCCTTCCTCGAACATGCGATCGACGGCAGCGGCGACCAGGTCATCCTTGGAGGCGAAGTGGGCGTAGAAACCGCCGTGCGTCAGTCCGGCGCGGCCCATGACCTCGGCCACGCCAATGCGGTGCGGCCCCTCGGCCCGGATGGCTTTTCCGGCCTCGATAAGCACCCGTTTACGGGTCTCACCCTTATGATCCGCGCCATAACGCATTGGTTGCCAACTCTCTTTATATGATGCATATAATATAAACGGCCACGATTTGGCAAGAGGGCGAAATGACCGATCAAGGCGCTGTCAGGGGCGTTGCGGCGAAAAGGGTCGAGCCGATTGATCCGACGGCCCTGCCCGACGCGATGAAATATCTGATCTTCGGCATCATGGCCTTCGGCCAGTTCATGGCCCTGGTCGACATCCAGATCGTCGCCGCCTCGCTGAACGCGGTGCAGGCCGGACTGTCGGCCAGTTCCGATGAAATCAGCTGGATCCAGACCGGCTATCTGATGGCCGAGCTCTTCATGATCCCGTTTGCCGCCTTCCTGGCCCAGGCCCTGTCCACGCGCTGGCTGTTCTGCCTGTCGGCCGGGCTCTTCACCCTCTCCAGCGTGATGTGCGCCATGGCCTGGGACATGCCCTCGATGATCGTCTTTCGGGTCGTGCAGGGCTTTGTCGGCGGCGCGATGGTGCCGACCACCTTCGCCACCGGCTTTGCCCTGTTCGCCGGCGCCCAGCGAGCCATGATCCCGGCCATCCTGGGCATGGTCTCGGTGCTGGCGCCAACTCTGGGCCCGACTCTGGGCGGCTGGCTGACTGACGCCATGGGCTGGCGGATGATCTTTTTCGTCAACGTCATCCCCGGCTCCCTGGTCTGCCTGATGGCCTTTCTGTTCGTGCGGGTCGACCGGCCGAACCTGGGCATGCTGAAGAAGATCGACTACGCCCACCTGGCCTCGATGGCGGTGTTCCTGGGGGCCATGGAATATGTGCTGGAAGAAGGCCCCCGCGCCGGCTGGTTCGACGATCCCGGCATCGCCACGGCCGCCTGGGTCTCGCTGGTCGCTTTCATCCTGTTCCTGGACCGCTCGTTCCTGTCGGGCGGGCCAATCGTCAAGCTGACGCCGTTCCGCAACCCGACCTTCGCCTTTGCCTGCGTGTTCAACCTGGTGATCGGCTTTGGGCTTTATTCTTCGACCTATCTGGTCCCGGTCTTTCTGGGCCAGGTGCGCGGCTACAACAGCCTGCAGATCGGCCAGACCGTTTTCGTCGCCGGCATCGCCCAGATCGCCTCGGTGTTTATCGCCGCCCGGCTGTCGCAGAGGGTGGACGCGCGCATTCTGATCACCTTCGGCCTGTCGCTGTTCGCCGCCAGCCTGTGGCTGATCTCTCACATGACCCCAGAGTGGGGCTTTTACGCCCTGCTGGGTCCGCAGGTGCTTAGAGGGTTCGCCATAATGCTGTGCATCGTGCCCAGCGTGACGATGGCGCTCAGCGGCTTTGCCCAGACCGAGCTTCGCTATGCCTCGGGCCTGTTCAACCTGATGCGCAACCTGGGCGGGGCGATCGGCATCGCTGTGGTCAACACTTGGCTGGGCGATGGCGCCCGCACCGTCGCCGCTCGCCTGGGCGAAGCCATGGGCCGCGCGCCTGAAGGCGGCCGCGAGATGGTCGGGGGCCTGGCCGCCCAGTTCGGCCAAATCACACCCGATCCGGCTCACGCAACGCAAATGGCGCAGGGCGAACTGGCGCGCCTTGTCGGCCGCTACGCTCTGACCGACGGTTTCAACGAGGTGTTTCGCATCATGGCGATCATATTTGCGGGCGCCTTGATTCTAGTCCCGTTCTGCAGGCCCCCCGCCTTGCCGGCGCGGACAGTGTCCACCAAGGTCTGAGTCCGCTAAAAAGCCGTTTTCCGGGCGTTTGTCGGATCGATTGATCCGCGCTAGCGTTACCTTGGCGGACCGTTTCCGAAAGGTGGAAGATGGACCGGAAGAGACTGATCAAAACCGGGGCCGCTGTGGGCCTCGTGTCGCTGTGGGCGGCGACCGGCGTGGCCCAGGTATACGGGCCGCCGACGCAGAAGGCCGTTACAGCGCCGATCCAGAACGATGGCGCGACGACTGTCTCGCCGCTGATTGTTCGGCCCCTGGCGCCGCCGCCCAAGGTGGGATCCGGCGCACCCTATTTCACGCCCGAGGAACTGACCGCCACCCACGATACGGTGGTGCGCGAAGAGCGGGTCACGCGGTTCGGTCTTGAGGATATGCGCCCGCCGCCCGGTCAGCCCGGTCACCACACCCCCAAACAGGAAAAGTTCAGCGGCGACTTTTCACTGGAAGCCCTGTGCGATACCGCCAACGCCGACCAGCTGGCGCTGATCAACACCTCCGAGGCAGCCGCCAAGGCCACCCAGGACGCCCTTGACGCCCGCGCGGCCGGCGACAAGGCCAGCGCCCAGACCGTGGAGGCCACCGAGCTGGCCCGTCAGGCCGCGGTAAGGGCCTATATGGCCGCCCGCGCCACGGCCCAGGAGGCCGACTTCCGCGTCGACGACTTCCGCAACCTGCCGCGCCTGAATGAAATCCCTGCTGACGCCCTGCCCTCCGAGGTCGAGCGGCGGACGCTGGAGCGCAAGGCCAATGGCGGTGTGATCGGCGCGTCGGAATACGCGGACCTTTCAATCGTCAGTGTGGTGGCCGACAGCCAAAGTCGCGCCAACGGCGTGGTGCTGAAAGTCACTGGCAGGATCAACAACCCACGCAATCGGCCGATCGCCGATCCGCCGCTGACTATTTCCCTGCTCGACAAGGGCGGTTTCACGCTCTCCAGCCGCGACTTCCGCCCGCCAGCCAGCCTGCGCATTCCAGCCGGCCGCAGCGTCGCCTTCAGCTATGACGTGCCCGACCCGTCGCCCTATGCCGAAACCGCGGCCGTGACCTTTGCTTCCTCGCGGCGGCTATCGCAGGCGAGCCTGCAGGGCTGCCAGGTGCGGCCGCGGTAGCCCCAACAAGAAAAAGGCGCGGACCTTGCGATCCGCGCCCTTCCCTATTTCGTTTCCTCTTGCGCCTAGAGCGCTTGAAGTTGCCCGGCGGCCATTTTGCCGCTGCGCTTGTCAGCCTCGAGTTCATACGAGACCTGTTGGCCTTCGTTCAGCCCGCGAAGGCCAGCCCGCTCGACGGCGGAGATGTGAACGAAGACGTCAGGGCCTCCGGCTTCCGGTTGAATGAAGCCAAAACCCTTGGTCGCGTTGAACCACTTGACGGTTCCAGTAGCCATAGTTCGAACCTTTTAGTCCTAAAGTGACGCGACGAACGGACGTCGTTCGCCGGATCAAATCTCGAAGGTTCGGAAGTTTCCCTGGCCGGACGCTCGATCCCGATGGGTGAGCTAGCATAGGAGAGCGGCCCGAGCCGGTCGGTATTCGATCCACATTTAATATCTCAGAACACCGATATCGACAATGGCGCGACTCAAACGCCCGTTTGCCGTCCTCCGCGCGCTATTTTCGGGTCAGTTCCGCCACCAGGGCGCTTTCGCCATAGACCTTGTCCAGAGCCTCGGTAATGGCCACGGTCGCCACGCTGGTGGCGCGGTTGAGCACCGGGTCATAGCCGTAAGAGCCGCCCAGGCTGTAGATATTGCCGTCGAAGATCAGGCCGATAATCTCGCCCCGGGCGTTGACGATGGGCGAGCCGGAATTGCCGCCCAGGATGTCGTTGCTGCTCGAGAAGTTCAGCACCGTGCCAGGATTGACCCTGGCCTTGGCCGCCTGCCAGCGCGGGGCCAGAGTGAAGGGCTCATCGCCCTGGGCGCGCTCCAGCAGACCGGCGAAATTGGTTGTGGGCGA
>CAZJBC010000266.1:0-4218 GCA_964543805.1 uncultured Brevundimonas sp. | reverse complement strand
GTCGAGATGTTCAGCGTGTGCAGGCCATCGCCGCCGGTGCCGCAGACGTCGATGACCTCATGGGGATGCTCCAGCATCACGGCGGCTTTGCGCATTTGACGCGCGCCGGCGGTGATTTCGCTGACGGTCTCACCGCGCATGCGCATGGCGGTCAGAGCCGCGGCGACCTGGGCGGGTGAAGGCTCGCCGCGCAGGCAGGCCCCGAAGAAATCCTCGGCGTCGGCTTCCGACAGGGTCTGGCCATCGGCCAGCCGGGCCAGCAACGGTTTGAAGGCGTCAGACATGGGCGGTGCGCTTTACGCCCGCCAGATCCAGGAAGTTGCCCAAGAGGTCGTGGCCGCCCTGGGTCGCGATGGATTCGGGGTGGAACTGCACGCCATGGATCGGCAGGGTCTTGTGCTGCAGCCCCATGATCTCGCCGTCGTCGGTCCAGGCGGTGACTTCCAGCACGTCGGGCAGGGTCTCGCGCTTGACCGCCAGCGAGTGGTAGCGCGCGGCCGTGAAGGGATTGGGCAGGCCCTTGAACACGCCCTTGCCGGCATGATGGATTTCGCTGGTCTTGCCGTGCATCAGCGTCTTGGCGCGGATCACATCGCCGCCAAAGGCCTGACCGATGGACTGGTGGCCGAGGCACACGCCCAGGATCGGCAAACTAGCCGGCGCTGTGGAAATCAACTCCAGACATATCCCGGCTTCATTGGGCGTGCAGGGGCCGGGCGAAAGCAGCACCGCTTCGGGCTTCAGGGCAAAGGCCTGGGCAACGGTCAGGGCGTCATTGCGCACCACGCGCGTCTCGGCCCCCAGCTCGTTCAGATAGTGAACCAGGTTGTAGGTAAAGCTGTCGTAGTTATCGACGACGAGGATCATGGCGCGCGTTCTAGGCTAGATGGGACAACTCGTCGATAATGCAACGCATGGAATCAGTGGGCTTCGATGAATCGGCGTTTCAGATCAGGCTGACGGTGGCCCGCGGGCTGTTGCGCCGCAGCCGGAACGCCGAGCCGGTATGGCCGGTTGTCGCATCGGCCGCCTTCTTCATGGTCTGCGCCCTGGGCTTTGCCGCCGCAGCCATAACGGCCCCCGCGCCGAAATTCGCACCGCCACCCAAGGCCGCCCCTGCCGCGAAATTCACCCCTGTGCCTGAGGACAAGGCTCCCGACCCGGTCGCCGCCGTGCCGCTCGCACCCGTCTCTCCGGTAACGACGCCCGCACCCAGGATGCATTAGACGAACCGCCAGGCCTCTCCAGCTGCTCCTGTGGCGAGCTCGACAATTGAGGGCGATTGGATAAGCTGTCGCCACAAGCTGGCCGCGAGGGGAACTTGTGAGTACGCGGGCTCAACTGATCACCTTACTTCTCGCTCTCGGTATTTGCTTGTCCGGGTGCGGTTGGATCACGCCTGCACCCCCTGTTCCAAAGGACGTGCTCGATATCATTCACGCTGTCGATGCGGGCGACCATGCCGAATTAGAGCGCCTGCTGAAGGCTGGCGCGACGCCGACACCAGCCGGCTCGCCCCTGTCGCCTCTCCATGCGGCCGCCACCCATTTTGGCGACGGCAAGTTGGGATGTGATTCAGCGGCGCTGAAGTTGCTGCTCGATCATGGCGCGGATCCCAATTTTGTAGATCCGGATTCAGGTGAATCTCCTCTCGAGGAGGTGCTTTCATTTGGAGATGTGGGTTGCGCCCGTTTGCTGAAAGCGGCGGGCGCTAACATCAACCGGCATGGGAAGTCGGGCCAGTCGATGCTGGTCTTTGCTGTCAAGGGCGCCGTTCATGTCAGTGACACGAGCGTCGTGAGATTAGTACTGTCCTGGGGCGCAAATCCCAACGCACTTGACGGCGACGGGACGGCTTACACAGCTCTTCACGAGGCGGCTAACACAACCCCAGGACAAGATGCGGGCCCTGTGACAATCGAGTTACTACAGGCTGGGGCGGATCCATGCATCGTTGATAGGGCGGGAGCTACCGCTTGGGATTACGTCACCGGCTTCAAAAAAGTAATTACTGAGATCCCTGGACAAACTGCATTGGAAATCGCCACCAACCTTGAACAAAAGACCTCTGTTCAGAAATTTCTGACCGATGCGATGAGCAGGTGTCCGCCGACAGGGACGGGGCCGTACTACGGGACACCTAAAGTGCATCCCTAAGCGAACCGCCAGGCCTCTTCCGCCGCACGTCGCAGCGCCATCGATTTGTGCACCGTCTCTTCGTACTCGGAGTCCGGATCGGAATCGGCGACCACTCCGCCGCCGGCCTGGACGTACATCATGCCGTCCTTGAACAACGCCGTGCGCAGCACGATGCAAGTGTCGACCGAGCCGTCAGCGCCGAAATAGCCCACGGCGCCAGCATAGCCGATGCCGCGTTTTTCGGTCTCCAGTTCGTCGATGATTTCCATGGCTCGCACCTTGGGTGCGCCCGACAGCGTACCGGCAGGCAGGGCGGCCATCAGCACGTCGACCGGATCAACGCCCGGGGCGGCATTGCCCTCGACGTTGGAGACGATGTGCATGACGTGGCTGTAGCGCTCGATAAAGAAGCTGTCGGTCACCCGCACATTAGCCTTTACCTTTTCGCCGGGCGGCGCATTCGAGCCCTCGGCGTTCAGCATGGCGACCCGGCCCACATCGTTGCGGCCTAGGTCCAGCAACATCAGGTGCTACGCTCGCTCCTTGGGGTCCGCCAGCAGGTCCTTTTCGTTCTGCAGGTCTTCTTCCGGCGTTTTGCCGCGCGGGCGGGTGCCGGCGATCGGGCGGATGGTGATCTTGCCGTCGCGCAGCCGCACCAGGATCTCGGGCGAGGAGCCGGCCAGCTGGAAGCTGCCGAAGTTCAGATAGAACAGAAAAGGCGAGGGATTGGTCCGCCGCAGCGAGCGGTAAAGGGCCAACGGATCGAGCGGAAAGCGCGCCCGGAACCGGTGGCTGGGCACCACCTGGAAGACGTCGCCGGCCGCGATGTAGGCCTTGGCCCGCTCGACAAAGCGGTGATAGGCGGGCCGGTCGACGGGGCTCTGGAATTTCGGCGGTGGGATCGCCGCATGGATCGGGTGCGCCGGCAGGGGGCGGCGCAGATCAGCGATGGTTTCGTCCAGCCGCGCGCGAGCCTTGTCGTAGGCCTGGGCGGCGCTGACGCCGGCCTCGGCGCGCACGCTGGTCGCCAGGATGATCTCGTGAGCAATGGAATCAAACACCGCCACCACGGATGGCCGCATCATCACCGCGTCCGGCAGGTCGAGGGGATCGGGATTGATGTTGGGCAGGCGCTCGGCCAGCCGCACCATGTCGTAGCCCAAAGCGCCATAGAGCCCCGCCGCCATGGGCGGCACGCCGGCCGGCATGGGCATGCGGCACTGGGCAACCAGGTCGCGCAGATTGTCCAGCGCGCCGCCGCTCTGGGGAGTGAAGGCGCCGGCGGCGATGTCGGCGGTTCCGTGGGCGATCTCGGACTTGTCGCCGCGGCAACGCCAGACAAGATCTGGTTTCATGGCGATGATCGAATAGCGGCCGCGATAGGCGCCGCCTTCGACGCTCTCAAACAGGAAGGCGTAGGGCTGGCCGGCGGCCAGCTTCAGATAGGCCGAGACCGGCGTCTCCAGATCGTCGATCAGCCGCGTCCAGACCAGCTGAGCAGCGCCGGCGTCATAGAGCCGCCCGAAGACCTCCGGGGCCGGCTCCAGGCTCACTTCTTGGCCGCTCCGCCCGCGGGCGCCTTGGGAGCGGCCTTTGGGGCGGCCCCAGGCGCGGGCAGGGGCTCCAGGCCGAGCGCGGCGCGCGCGCGATCCGGATAGGCCTTGACGGTGACCAGCCGGGTGGCGCTGAGCAGAGCCTGGTCGGCCAGCTCACCGCCGGTGGACTGGGCGATCTGCGGCAGCATTTTCTGGCCATCCGGCGCGGCCGCGGCCACGTCAGCCTGACGCACATCGGAGACCGTGGCGACAAAAGCCGGGACCGGCGTTTCGGGATGACCATCGGAAGGTTGGCCCTGACCGGTGAAATACTCGCCTTTCTTGCCCGTGATGGCGCCGCGAACCAGAGCGTCGCCATATTTCTGGGCCTGAGCCTGGGCCTGGGCGATGCTGAGGTCTGTGATCGTCGTCACCGTTCCGTGCGCTTCCTTGGCGACATCGGCCAGGCTTCCGCCCTGCCGGAGCTTGACGGCAAGTTCGTCGGCCTTGGCCTTGAGCGCCGTGGTGGTTTGCTGGGCGACCC
>CAZJBC010000265.1:0-4221 GCA_964543805.1 uncultured Brevundimonas sp. | reverse complement strand
GCATCGATGGCGCGGACCAGGTCCTGCTGCATGCGGCGGCTGCCGACCAGCAGGCCCTGCAGGCGGATCTGTTTGAGCAGGATAATGTGGGTCGGCATGTAGCCGGCCCAGCCGGCCAGGGCGCCGATCATGTGGATGCGCCCGCCAGGCCGCACAGCGATCACCGACTGACCCATGGTGGCGGGGCCGCCGACCTCCAGTACGTGATCGACCCCGCGCCCGCCGGTGAGGTCGGCGACCGCCTGGCCCCAGGCTTCGACGGTCTTGTAGTTGATCGTGTGGGCGGCTCCCATCGCCTTGCAGCGCTTCAGCTTTTCATCCGACGAAGAGGTGATGATCACCTTCGCCCCCATGGCCTTGGCCAGCTGCAGGGCAAAGATGGAAACCCCGCCGGTGCCCAGGGCCAGCACCGTATCGCCGGCCTTGATCTGGCCCTCGACCACCAGGGCGCGCCAGGCGGTGACGCCGGCCGTGGTCAGGGTGGCGGCCTCCTGGGAGGTCCAGCCTTTGGGCGCGCGGGTGAAGGCCTTTTCGCTGGCCACCGCATATTCGCGGCCATAGCCGTTGACTCCGTCGCCGGGCACGGTGGAAAACCCGCCGATCTGCGCCGGGCCGTCCTGCCAGGTGGGGAAGAAGCAGGAGACCACCACATCGCCGACCTTGAAATCGGCAACGCCATCGCCGACCGCCTCGACCACACCGGCGCCGTCGGACATCAGCACCCGGCCGTCTTCGGCCTTCAGCCGGCCGGAGATGACGCCGTAGTCGTGGAAATTCAGCGAGCTTGCCTGCAGGCGCACGCGAATCTGACCGGGCCCCGGCGCGCCGGGGTCATCCATGGGCGAAAAATCCAGCGAATCGAGGCCGGCGGGCAGGCGTAGGCGGACGGCGCGCATGGTGGGTCCCCAAAAGGCTGTTAGCGCCCTTTAGCGGGGGCGCCGCCTTTTGTCATTCATGCCAGAAGCGCGCCCTAGACCGCCTCGTCGATCTCCACCTCGATGCCCTGTTCGCGCACCTTGCGGTAGAGGGTCGAGCGGCCGATGCCGAGCCGGCGGGCGACCTCGCTCATGTGGCCGGCGTAGGTCTCGATGGCCAGTTCGATCAGGTCCTTTTCGATATCCTCCAGCTTGCGCAGGTGGCCGCGCTCGTCGAGGAAACGCACCGGGGCCGTGCCCGGCATGTCGGCGATCAGTTCGGCGCTGGTGGGGATGTGCGTATAGGCGGCGACGGGCTCCTCGTCGCTGATCGGCGGCGCAAGGCCCGAGACGGCCGGGAAGTCGTGCGGCTGCAGGAACGGGGCGTCGGCCAGGACGATGGCGCGATAGACGGCGTTTTCCAGCTGCCGCACATTGCCCGGCCACTCGTGGGCCGACAGCATCTGCAGGGTCTCAGGGCTGGCGCCCTGGATGCGCTTGCCCTCTTCGACATTGAAGCGACGGATGAAGGCCTCGACCAGGGCGGGGATGTCCTCGCGGCGTTCGCGCAAGGACGGCGCCTCGATGGGGAAGACGTTGAGGCGATAGTAAAGGTCTTCGCGGAACTCGCCGGTCTTGACGCGTTCGGCGAGGTCGCGGTTTGTCGCCGAGACGATGCGCACATCGACCTTGACCGAGCGCTTGGAGCCGACGGGGTCGATCTCGCCTTCCTGCAGGGCGCGCAGCAGCTTGACCTGCATGTCGAGCGGCAGCTCGCCGATCTCGTCGAGGAAAAGCGTGCCGCCGGACGCTTCCTGAAACTTGCCCAGGTGCTTGTCGGACGCGCCGGTAAAGCTGCCCTTTTCGTGGCCGAACAGAATGGATTCGACCAGATTGGCCGGCAGGGCGCCGCAGTTGACGGCGACGAAGGGCTTGCCCGAGCGCTCGGAACAGCCGTGCACGGCGCGGGCGATCATTTCCTTGCCGACGCCGCTTTCGCCGAGAATGAGAATGGGGATCGAGGACTTGGCCGCCCGCTCGCCCATGCGCTTGACCGCCATCATGGGGGCGCTGGTTCCGATCAGGTCTTCGAAGGTCGCCTTGCCGCCGGCCCGCTTGGTCAGGCGCGCGACCTCGCCCTTCAGGTCGCCCATGGCCAGGGCGTTGCGCACGCCGACGATGATGCGTTCAGGCGAGGCAGGTTTAACGAAGAAATCGCCGGCTCCGGCCTGCATGGCCTTGACCACGGTCTCGACGCCGGCCGCGGCGGTGACCACGATCACCGGCTGGGTAAAACCGCGCTGGCGCATTTCAGTCAGGGTGGCCATGCCGCCCAGGCCGGGCATGGTCAGGTCGAGCAGAATGACATCGCAGGCGCCGCCAGCCATCAGCCGGTCGATGGCCGCCTCGCCGGTCTCGGCATGGGCGACAGCAAAGCCCTCGCGCTCCAGCACGCCCTGCACCAGCCGGCGCTGGGTCGGATCATCGTCAACGATGAGGACCGTCTTGCTCATATCGAAACACCCACGCACCACCGCCTCTCATTGCCCGGAGACGGCTCTTTATGGGCAGCGTTCTAACCCCTCCGGGTAAAGGCGAGGTTTCGGAGAGGTGAGTCGGGGGTTAACACGCGCTCAAACAGCGAGCCGTCAGGCGAGCGATAGCGCGACGAAAAATGGGCTTGTTGCACGAGGGCGAGGTCGGTCCGGCGCGCATGAGCAAAACCAACTCAGGGGCGATTGCTGCTGGATCTGGAGCGCCATCCTCGGTAGGCGGATTTAATGCGACGGAACGCCAGGATCGCGCCGACCACCGCTGCGACGAAAAATATGGAAAGCGTCTCATAAACGCCGAGCGATTGTGCGTAGTAACTCGTTCCGTAGAATGACCGACCATTGAGCAGTGCGAGTATCACCGTCAGCCCGAGTCCCGCGAAAACGAGTCCGACGAGGAAGAAGCCCACGTATCTTACGATCCTGCGCAATTCCCCCATGCCCCCCGCAACACAACCCTAGACTGTCATGGTCTCGCGGATTCAAAAGGCGGATTGCCGCGAAGTCAAACGGACTTGCTTTCTACCGCAAAAACTCTTCGGCCTTGAACAGTGACTGCAACTTCACGCCCAGCGCCGCCAGGTTCTCCGTGCCGCCTTCCTGGCGATCGACCAGGACCATGGCGGTCTCAACCACAGCGCCCGCGGCCCGGGCCGCTTCCAGGGCCTTGATGATCGAGCCGCCGGTGGTGGCGACATCGTCGACGATCACGGCGCGCCGGCCGGCCAGGCTCTCGTCCGGTCCGAGGCCCTCGACCTGCAGCTGCGCGCCATAGTCCTTGGCCTTTTTGCGCACGAAGAAGGTCTTCACCGGATGGCCCTCGGCCTGGCTGATCGCCGCGACCGAGCCGATCAGGGGCACAGCGCCCATTTCCAGCCCGCCGAAATATTCCGCCTTGTCGGCCAGGAGGAGGTCGAGCAGGCCGTGGGCCGCGAACAGGGCGCCCTTGGGGTGCATCATGGTCGGCTTGAGATTGAAATAGAGCTCGCTCTGCGCGCCCGAGGCCAGGGTGAACTTGCCGCGCTTGAATGAGCGGGTGCGGATCAGCTCAAGCAGTTCGGCCCGTTCGGCCGCGCGCGCGCCAGGGTTCGCCATGAAGGCTCCTTCTCGGGGTGTTCGGGTTGGATCGCCCTGTTACCGCCAAAGCGCGGGCGCCTGTCAAGCCTTGGAGCTAGGCGGTGCCCGTAATATCGCTCCAGAACGCCTTGGCCTTGCCGACAAAGCCGGTGCATTCGGGATGCTGCTGATCACCGCAGGCGTCGGATAGCTCGCGCAGCAGCTCCTTCTGGCGGGCGGTCAGTTTGGTGGGCGTTTCGACAAACAGCTCGACCACCAGGTCGCCGCGCTGCGGGCCGCGCAGGGACGGCATGCCCTTGCCGCGGATGCGCACGGTGCGGCCGGTCTGCGAGCCTTCGGGGATTTTCACCGTGGTGCGGCAGACATCGTCGGCATTGGCCATCAGGCAAGGCGCCTCAACCTCACCGCCCAGGGCCGCCTTGCACATCGGCACCGGCACCGTGACCAGCAGGTCCAGGCCGTCACGCTCGAACAGGTCGTGCGGCCTGACTGACAGGAAGAGGTAGAGGTCGCCCTTTGGGCCGCTGCGCGCGCCCGCATTGCCTTCGCCGGACAGGCGGATGCGCGAGCCGTCGTCGACGCCGGCCGGGATGGTGACATTCAGGGTGCGCTCGCGGCGCACCTGCCCGTGGCCGCGGCAGTCGCGGCAGGGATCGGCAATGATCCGTCCGGCGCCG
>CAZJBC010000264.1:0-4242 GCA_964543805.1 uncultured Brevundimonas sp. | reverse complement strand
TCTTTTCCGAATAGAGCCCCTGATCGCGCCGGGGAATGACATGCCGGTCGGCGAACAGATAGTCGATATAGGGCGCGGCCATGGTGCCGGGGAAGCCAAGATAGCTCACCTGCACCGGCGCGGGCCTATACGCCAGGATGTTTGGCCGGGCGTTGTGAGTGTAGCCGTTCAGGGTGATGACGATATCGACTTCCCGGGCGCGTATGCCGCGGGCGATGGCCGCGTCGTCCAGGTGTCCGACCTCGAAGATCTGGTCGAATTGCCGCGACATGCGCTGGCGGACGGCGTCGACCGCTTGCGGGCCGTAGGAAAAGCCGATCAGTTCGAAGGCCTCGTGGTCGGCGTGTTCGAGCACCCCGGCCATCAGATTTCCCACCGGGTGGTCATAGATCTCGGCGGTCAGATAGCCGACGCGAATGCGCCGATTGGTCCAGCGCTCGCCGCGCCACAGCGGCGGCTGAGCCGGGTGATGGTTGGCCGCATAGGTGTGCAGGGCCTTTGAAACATCGCTGGCCGAGCCGGAGGTGAGCATCTGGAAGGTCGGCTGCCAGACATCCTTGCCGGCCCGCAGGCGGGCGCGCAGGAACTGCACCTGGGCCTGATAGCCTCGCCAGTCGGCCCGGCCCAGCCGCTGATGGCAGTTGTATTCGAGCAGGCCCAGCAGGTCCGGCGTCTGGTCCAGATCCGCATTGGCAAAACTGGCGAAGGCCGCGTCGAACTTGCCCTGGGCCCACAGGCTTAGGCCCATCAGATAGTGAGCGGGCAAAAGGTCCGGCTGCGCCGACAGCACCTGTTCTACCTGGGTCTGCGCTGCCTGCGGATCGCCGGCGCGGATCAGCAGGTCAGCCAGGTTCAGCCGCGTCTCGCTGCGGCCCGGGGCAAGCGCCAGAGCCTTTTCCAGCAGCGCGCGGGCCGCGTCCGGCTCGCCCTCCTGAAGGGCTATAATCGCCAACCCTTCGGTCGCTGCGACATTTGCCGGGTCGAGCCCGCTGACCAGGGCGAACAGCGCCCTGGCCTCGGCCGTCTTGCCGGCGTTCAGCAGGTCGTAGGCCGCCGCGCACCGGGCTTCGATGGTCTGGTTCAGTATCATGGGCCCTTCGGACCATCCCCGATCATGCGCCGGCCAGGTGAGCAGGCCGCCGACTGATTGCAGAGGGCAGTTGACCGTGCAAGCGCCTGTCGCGAAAACGGACGGTGATGGACGCCATCACTCCCCACGCGGCCCTGGCGCGCGAGACCGGTCTGGCCTTCGAGGTTGTGAGGGCCGGCCCCGTCATGACCGCGCCGCTGATCTTCGCCTCGCCCCACTCCGGTCGGCTCTATCCGCCGGAGATGATGGCCGCCTCGGGCCTGGATGGCGGCCAGATCCGGCGATCGGAAGACGCCCACGTCGATGGCCTGGTTGAAGGCGGTCTGGCCCACGGCGCCACCTTGCTGATCAACCGCTTCGCCCGCGCCTACGTGGATGTGAACCGCGAGCCCTATGAACTGGACCCAGCCATGTTCGAGGACGAACTGCCGGCCTTCGCCCGCGGCCGGACCGCCCGCGTGGCGGCGGGCCTGGGCGCCATCGCCCGGGTCGTCGGCGACGGTCAGGAGATTTACAATCGCAAGCTAACCTTCGCCGAGGCGCGCGGGCGTATCGAGCAGGTGCATGAGCCCTATCACGCGGCCCTGAACGGTCTGTTGGACGAAGCGACCTCCGCCTTTGGCCGGGTCCTGGTGGTCGATTGGCATTCGATGCCCTCGGCGGCGGCTAGGACCGGCCAGGGCGCCGAATGTGACTTTGTTCTGGGCGATCGCTACGGCCGCGCCTGTGACGGGCGCATCACCGCCGCGGCCGAAGAGGCCCTGAGCGGTCTGGGATATCGCGTCGCCCGCAACAGTCCCTATGCCGGCGGCTACACCACCGAACACTACGGCCGCCCGCTGGTCGGCGTTCACGCCCTGCAGATCGAGATCAACCGGGCGCTCTATCTGAACGAAGCGGCAGTGACGGCCGGCCCAGCCTTCGAGCAGGTGAAGGAAGACCTGGAGACCCTGTTCGCCGCCCTGTCGCGGGCAGTCCGTTAGCGGGACCTATTTGCGATCCTGACCGGGCCAGCGCCGGTCGATGGCCATGGCCGGATTGGCGGTGATCTTCAGGTCCGCGCAGTGGTGATAGGTGAAACGGCCTTCGGGATTTTCGCCGTGCTCTTCCATGAACTGGATCATCTGCAGCGAGCAGTGGTCGCAGTTGATGTTCGGCAGTTTGACGTCGGTTTCGAAGACCTGGGCGGTCTGGCGCTCATGGTGGTCGAAGATGCCGTCGACCAGCACGGGGGGCTTCGGCGCGGGGTCCACCTTGCCGGACACCGAAACCGGTCCGCGCGGTCCATCCTTGGTCATGGCCTCCGGATCAGCGGGCAGTTCGGCGCGCGACAGCACCGACAGCGCGATGCGGAAATGGCCCGGGTGATAGACCGTCTCCTTGACCTTGATGTGAATGGAATCGCCGCCCTTCACGGCGGTGACCGCATTGGTCAGCGGATTGTCGCCCTTGGAGTTGCCGCCGCAGGGCCCGGCCTTCTGCGGATCGCCCAGGGCGCTCTCGGTCAGCCAGGATTGCGGCTCCTGGAGAATGAAGTGGGCCAGGGCCGCGACGGGGACCGCCGCAACGCCGGCAAGGATCGCGGCCGAAATCCAGAATCGAGTTTTCCCCATGGTCATGTCCTCCTGATCGCCTCGCGGGCTTTTGCCGGCCGACTCCTGCGGCCTGAGGTCTATCTAGACCATGGCTCCGCAGATCACCATATTGGGTAGGGCGAAAACCGCGCTCAGGCAGCGAGCCGAGAGGCGAGCGGTAGCGCCGCAAATATCCTGCTCAGGCAGCGAGCCGAGAGGCGAGCGGTAGCGCCGCAAATATCCTGCTCAGGCAGCGAGCCGAGAGGCGAGCGGTAGCGCAAACCAAAACAAACAAAAAAAATGCCGCGGCCGAAGCCGCGGCAAGTTCATTAGGGAGGAAACGCCCAGGAAGGGCAGAGGCGACAGGGCCGCCTCACGTCCATACAGATACGGTGCGGCGCACAAGAAAGCAAGCAAAAAAACCACGTTCAACGAAAATTCTTACAGTGTTAAGATAGTTTCCCAATAAAAACAGTGTATTAATTCAACTTTGCCGTAAAGTCGTCATGGTGCGTTGCAGCAAGAAATATATTGTCAGGGGGTGGTCTTTACCGGAATCCTCGCGTACAAGCGCGCCCCTCCCCGCCCCATAAGATCGACACCCCATGTCCTTGAGAAATATCGCCATTATCGCCCACGTCGATCATGGCAAGACCACGCTCGTCGATCAGCTGCTCGCCCAGTCCGGCATCTTCCGCGCCAACGAGGCGACGGTCGAACGGGCCATGGATTCCAACGACCAGGAGCGCGAGCGCGGCATCACTATCCTGGCAAAGTGCACGAGCGTGCTCTGGCATGGCGAGGCGGGCGAGACGCGCATCAACATCATCGACACCCCTGGCCACGCCGACTTCGGCGGCGAGGTGGAACGCATCCTGGGCATGGTCGATGGCTGCGTGCTGCTGGTCGACGCCGAGGAAGGCGTCATGCCGCAGACCAAGTTCGTGCTGGGCAAGGCTCTTAAGATGGGCCTGCGTCCCATCGTCTGCCTCAACAAGGTCGATCGTCCCCACGCCCGCCCCGACAAGATTCTCGACGACGCCTTTGACCTGTTCGCCTCGATCGGCGCCACCGACGAGCAGCTGGACTTTCCGCACATCTACGCCAGCGGCAAACACGGCTGGGCGACGATGGACCAGTCCAAGCCGTCCACCACGCTCGCGCCCCTGTTCGACCTGATCGTCAAGCACGTGCCGCCGCCCAAGGCCGAGACCCGCAAGGACGAGCCGTTCCAGATGCTGTCGGTGCTGATCGAGAGCGACCCGTTCCTGGGCCGCCTGCTGACCGGCCGAATCGAATCAGGCAAGGCCGTGCCCGGCGCCGCCATTCACGCCCTGTCGCGCGACGGGACCGAGATCGAAAAGGGCCGCATCACCAAGGTGCTGGCCTTCCGCGGCCTCAAGCGCCAGCCGGTCGAATTCGCCGAGGCCGGAGACATCGTCGCCATCGCGGGCCTGTCCAAAGCCACCGTCGCCGACACCCTGGCCGCCCAGGAAGTCCTGACCGCCCTGCCCGCCCAGCCGATCGATCCGCCGACCATCGCCATCACCGTCTCGGTCAATGACTCGCCGCTGGCGG
>CAZJBC010000263.1:0-4246 GCA_964543805.1 uncultured Brevundimonas sp. | reverse complement strand
GCTGCAGCAGCTCTTCGGGATCGAACCTGGGCTCCAGGATCACCGTCGCGCCGATCCGTGCGGCCAGCAGGCCATAGGCGTTGGGCGCTGAATGGTACATGGGCCCGACCATAACCGTGACCACATCAGCCGCGGCGCGCGTCGCAAAACCAAAGCCCTTCAACAGCAGGTCGCGGCTGAACACCGCTTCCTCCGCCGTCGGCGGATTGCGCTTGACGCCCTTCGGATGTCCGGTGGTGCCGGAGGTATAGATGATGCTTCCCGGCGGCTCGGCCGGCGCGCCTTCCAGGGCTGCAAAGCTGTCCACCCAGGCGTTCCAGTCCGTCAGCCCCGCGGGCACAGTGGCCAGATGCGGATCGACGCCGTAGGCCAGCACGATCTCGGGCGGGGTTACCACCACCAGCACCGGCACGCCGGCGGGCAGGGCGGCCTCCACGCCGGCCAACAGGTCAGCATGGATGATGATCGCCTTGGCGCCGCAGTCGCCGAACACATAGCCAGCCTCGTTGGCCGTGCCGTGCCAGTTCACCGGCGTCGGATAGGCGCCGATCAATCCTGCCGCCAGGCTGGCCTCGAAGAACGCAAAGTCGTTGCGCAGGAACAGGGCCACCACGTCGCCGGCCTGCACGCCCAGGCTTGTCAGCCCGCTCGCCGCCCGCGCCGCCCGGTCCTGCATGCCGGCGTTGTCGATCCGGCGCGCGCCGCTGATGAAACCGGCCATTCCTCTACAGGCTCCTTGCAATCAACAGCCGCATGATTTCGTTCGAGCCGCCATAGATCCGGCTGATCCGGGCGTCGCGGTACATGCGGGAAATCGGCATCTCGTCCATATAGCCGGCGCCGCCGTGGAACTGCAGGCACTGGTCCACCACCTTGCCCTGCAGTTCGGTGGTGAGCAGCTTGGCCATCGCCGCGGTGGTGACGTCCAGGCGTCCGGCCAGCAGTTCGGCCACGCAGTAGTTGACGAACACCTTGGCCTGGGTCGCCTCGGCCTTCAGCTCGGCCAGCTTGAACTGGGTGTTCTGGAATTCTAGGATCGCCTTGCCGAACGCCTTGCGCGCCTTGACGTAGTCCAGGGTCACTTCCAGCGCCTGGTCGATGGCGGTCACCGCTTGCGCCGCGATCACCAGACGCTCGCGCGGCAGCTCGGTCATCAGCTGGCGAAAGCCCTGGCCCTCGGCCTCGCCGAGCAGGGCGTCGGCGGGCACGAACACATCGTCGAAGAACAGCTCGGAGGTGTCCGACGCATCCTGCCCCAGCTTCTTCAGCCTGCGCCCGCGCCGAAAGCCGTCGGCCTTGTCGGTTTCCACCACGAGCAGGCTGACGCCCTTGCCGCCCAGCTCCGGGTCGGTCTTGGCCGCCACCACCACGAAATTGGCCAGCTGGCCCGACGAGATGAAGGTCTTGGCCCCGTTGATGCGAAAGCCGTTGCCGGACCGGATCGCCGTTGTGCGGATGGATTGAAGGTCAGAGCCGGTGTCCGGCTCGCTCATGGCGATGGCCGCCACGCGCTCGCCATTGCACAGGCCCGGCAGCCAGCGCTGTTTCTGCTCCTCAGTCCCGTGGGCGACGATATAGGGGGTGATGATCCCGTTGTGCAGCGAAGCGGCAAAGCCCGCCACGCCGCGCCGCTGGACCTCTTCGAAGACAATCAGGTCGTGACGGAAATCGCCGCCGCCGCCACCGTATTCGGCCGGAACGGAAACGCCCAGCAGACCGGCCTGGCCCGCCTCGTTCCAGAAAGCCCGCTCCACCTGGCCGGCCGCGCGCCAGGCCTCGGTGCGCTCCGGCGGCGCGGCGCGCTCCAGGAACTTGCCCACGCCTTCGCGAAAGATGCGCAAGGACTCATCGTCCATGAATGCTGGTTCTGTAACGGACAGTACGCTCATCCGTTTATTTCGCCTTGGGCGCGGGCGGAACCGGCACGGTGGGATAGCGCGCCGCCGCCTGGCTCCACTGGAAGGGCATGGCGGTGGGCACCACGCTGACTTCGCTGGAGAACTTGAACGGGTATTTGAAGCCCGAGTCATAGACCAGCTCGATGAAGAAGGCCGTATAACCCTTGGGCGGATTGGGCGCGCGGTAGGTATAGCTGCCGTCCTTGCCCGGATGCAGGGTCGTCATGATGTAGGCGTTGCCGATCACGTCCTTGCGGAAATCGCGGGCGTTGGGGTTGGTCGCCGCCCACAGGCGCACCTCGCGCGGATGGTCGATGGGCCGCACATGCAGGGTTCCGTCCTTGTCCTTGGTCCACGAATAGCGCGGCCTGGGATGGTTCGTGATCACCGCCTGATAGTAGGCGACCATGCTATCCTGGGCGTCGGTGTCGCCCAGGTTATGCCGCGCGTTCGGCACATAGCGGATGCGCTTTTCCTCGGGCAGGGCGCCGTAATAGAACTGCGAATTGTCCGGCGTGAAGAACTGGTCGCCCGAGGCGTTGATCTCGTACTTGGGCATCTTCATCTGCGGGCGGTCGCGGTAGACGAAGGGGTCCTCGATATCCAGCACGGCCTTGTATTCCGGGGTGCCGATCTTCTGCGGGAAGATGCCGTGGTTCACATAGTCCTGCAGAGACGATGAAAACTCGCCATAGGCCTCGAACCCGTGCTTGGTCACTTCCTCGCTGTTCAGGGCGTCGATGACGATGGGGATCACGCCCATCACCCGCTTGTCCACCGCCGCCACCAGCCACGCCGTCCAGGCGCGCTTGGAGCCGCCCGAGACCACGAACTTGCTGACCGGATGGTTGCCGCCGGCCGGGCTGCGCATGAATTCCTGCACCGCGTCCATCGCCCGGGTGCCGGACTTGACCATGGCCAGGCGCACCAGCCACTCGGGGTCCTTGGTGTCCATGAACTTGACGCGGCTGTAGGCGATCAGATCATCCTCGCTGCGGCCGACCGTCGGGGCGTCGGGGAATTTCAGTGGCTGGTTGGGCACCATGTGCACTTCGGCCGCCACCGTTCCGGTATCGACCGCCACCTTGACAGCCCGGGCCGAGGCCGTGGTTGGGACCGGGTCGTTGATCGAGCCGCCCTCGATATACATAAAGCCCTTGTCGCTGACGATGTGGTCGGGGACCACCACGTGCAGCCAGTGCTTCCAGACCGGATGGTCCACCTCGCCTGGCCCGCGCCAGCTCTGGCTGGTCAGGTCCAGCACATAGTCAGTGTAGCCCGGACCCTTGATCGTATTGGCCAGCTTCCAGCCATAGACGCTGTCCTTCTTGGCCACATAGGCGTCCAGCGGCGTCGGCCCCGTGCCGGCCAGCACTGGTGCTTTCGCCATCAGCGGCGTGGTCAAAAGGGCCAGGCCGATCAGACAGCCGGCAAGGGTGCGCAAGGCTTTGGTCAAGGCGATATCCTCCCATGCGCGCCATCGTTTGGCGGACGCGCTGGGAGGAACGCTAGCCGAAGTATACGGCCGTGACCATGCGCCAATTCGGCCGAAGACCGCCGGGGTCTAGAACCTTTGCGTCAGCCGCACGACCACGCGCCAGTCGCTCAAACTCACCTTGGTCGGCCCCGGCGTGGCCACCGGCGGCGGATTCAGCGGCTGGCCGTTGTTGGCGTCATTGCCATAGTTCAGCAGTGGTCCGCTGGTGGTGGTCACGTTGTTCATCGGCAGGACGGCCGATCCGTAGTCGTCGTAACGGACCTCCAGGTCCATGTTGGTGTTGTCGGCGACGCCCCAGGTTACGCCGCCCGCCACGGTCCAGCCGGTCAGGCTGCCGGAATCGCGCGCCCTGGTGTCGATGGCGCCCAGGGCCGGGGCGGTGATGTCAGCTCCAGCGCCGGCCGGCAGGGTATAGACGGTGTGCGAGCGCAGCTCGAGATTGGTCGAGGTCAGGCCCAGGGCTCCGTAGACCAGCGCGTCATCGCCGCCATAGCCCGCCTTGGCGCGCAGCGACCAGTCGTACTTGGTGTGCGCCGAACCTACGAACTCCACGGTGGAGGCGGGGCTGAGCGCGGTGGCGGCCACATCCTCAGTGTCGTCGAACTTGCCGACCTTGCCGCCGAAGTGCGCATCGCCCTCGGCCCCGAACACGAACGAGCCGGCCTGGCCCAGCCAGCCGGCCGCGCCGCCGAAGATGACGCCGTTGGCGGATCCGCTGTCCCTGGGGGTCACGGTGGTCCCTGGCACAATGATCAGGCCGTGGCCGGTGACCGTCTCATTGGTCACCTGAGTCACATCGGTGGTGTTGGCCACCTTCATCGTGTCGTGCGCCAGGCCCAGATCGAGGCTG
>CAZJBC010000262.1:0-4249 GCA_964543805.1 uncultured Brevundimonas sp. | reverse complement strand
GGCTCGCGTGCACGCCGCCCTGGCGCCCCTCTGCCGGCGCCCTCCTGGCGGCGCCGCAGTTCGGTTCGATCGGGATCCGAATTCGATGCTCTGAGGCAGGGCCGGCTTGATCCCCATCAACTCGCCCAGTGAAACGCCCACCTGGGTCCGACCATGCCGGAGGGGAAACGAGCGTTCGCGTCAAACTCGGGTCCCGGGAGATGTTTTCACGTCCATCGTGCCAAGACTGACGGGGAGTAGAGGTTTCTTCCCACCTAGGGGCCCTCACCCCCGTTTCAGTGAAGTCGCACGATCCAGACATGACTCGATGGCTCAAGAAGAAGGTCGTCCTGGCGGTCATCGCCGCCGCCGTGGTCGCAGTGATCGCGGTGCTGGCCTGGACCGCCTTGAGACCTTCTGGCCCGGGTGCGGGCTTTGTCAGCGGCAACGGCCGCGTCGAGGCCACCGAGATCGACGTCGCCACCAAGCTGCCCGGGCGGGTGCAGGACATCATGGTCAACGAGGGCGATTTCGTGCACGCCGGCCAGCCGCTGGCGCAGATGCAGATCGACGTGCTCGACGCACAGCGCGACGAGGCGCTTGCTCAGTCGCGGCAGGCCGTCACCGCGGTCGCCAGTGCCAATGCTCAGGTCGCAGCGCGAGAGAGCGATACGGCCGCAGCACAGGCCATGGTGGGGCTGCGCAAGAGCGAACTGGACGCCGCTGCGCGGCGGTTCGCGCGCACCCAGACGCTGGCCAGACAGGGGTCGGCGCCGATCCAGGAATTCGACGACGCCCGCGCCCGCGTGCATGGCGCACAGGCCGCGCTGACCGGGGCACAAGCCCAGGTGGCCGCTGCCCAGGCCGCGATCGTGGCCGCGCAGGCTGAGGTCGTCGGCGCTGACTCCGGCGTGGCGGCGACCGAGGCGACGGTCACGCGCGTCGAGGTCGACATCCAGGACAGCCTGCTCAAGTCGCCGCGCGACGGCCGCGTCCAATACCGCATCGCTCAGCCCGGCGAGGTGGTGGCTGGAGGTGGCAAGATCCTCAACCTGGTCGATCTGGGCGACGTCTACATGACCTTCTTCCTGCCCGAGCCAGCGGTGGGCAGGGTGGCGCTGGGCAGCGAGGTGCACATCGTCCTCGACGCCGCGCCGCAGTACGTGATCCCGGCCAAGGTGTCCTACGTCGCGAGCACCGCGCAGTTCACCCCCAAGACCGTGGAAACTGCCAGTGAACGGCAGAAGCTGATGTTCCGCGTCAAGGCGCAGATCAGCCCCGAGCTCCTGCAGAAACACCTGAATCTGGTCAAGGCCGGCCTGCCCGGCATGGCCTGGCTCAAGCTCGATTCGCAGGCGCGGTGGCCTGCCAACTTGGAGCTCAAGGTGCCGGAATGACCCCGGAGACATCCGGTCCCGCGCCGGTCGCCACCCTGACCGGCGTCGGCCTGCGTTACGGCAAGACCGTGGCGCTGGAGGGCATCACCCTGGACATCCCGGCTGGACGCATGGTCGGCCTGATCGGCCCGGATGGCGTGGGCAAGTCCAGCCTGATGTCGCTGCTCGCCGGCGCCCGCGCGGTGCAACAGGGCAGCGTGCATGCACTGGGCGGCGACATGGCCAGCGCACGCCATCGCAAGCGGGTCTGCCCCCATATCGCCTATATGCCGCAAGGCCTGGGCAAGAACCTCTATCCGACCTTGACGGTGGAGGAGAACCTGCAGTTCTTCGGCCGCCTGTTCGGCCACGACGCCGCCGAGCGCCGCCGTCGCATCGACGAGCTGACCCGCGGCACCGGCCTGTCCCCGTTCCTGTCGCGCCCGGCCGGAAAGCTGTCCGGTGGGATGAAGCAGAAGGTGGGCCTATGCTGCGCGCTGATCCACGACCCGGACCTGTTGATCCTCGATGAGCCGACCACCGGCGTCGATCCGCTGGCCCGTGCTCAGTTCTGGGACCTCATCCAGCGCATTCGCGGCGAGCGCTCCGGCATGAGCGTGGTGGTGGCCACCGCCTACATGGACGAAGCGCAACGCTTCGACTGGCTGGTGGCGATGGATGCCGGCCGGGTGCTCGCCACGGGCACGCCACGCGAGCTGCTCCAACGCACCGGCAGTGACTCGCTGGACGCGGCCTTCATCGGCCTGCTGCCGGAAGAGAAGCGGCGCGGACACCGGGAGGTGACGATTCCGCCGCTCGCCGGCGGGGATCGCACCGAGATCGCCATAGAGGCCAAGGACCTCACCATGCGCTTCGGCGATTTCACCGCCGTCGACCGCGCCAATTTCAGCATCCGCCGTGGCGAGATCTTCGGTTTCATCGGCTCCAACGGCTGCGGCAAGTCCACCACCATGAAGATGCTGACCGGCCTCTTGTCGGCCAGCGAGGGCAGCGCGTCGCTGTTCGGGAACGCGGTCGATCCCAAGGACATGGCCACCCGCCGGCGCGTGGGTTACATGTCGCAGACGTTCTCGCTCTACTCTGAACTGACGGTGCACCAGAACCTGGTGCTGCACGCACGTCTGTTCCAGGTGCCCCAAGCCGACATCCCCGCGCGGGTGGACGAGATGGTTCGGCGCTTCGGCCTGGCCGAGGCGATCGATACCTTGCCCGACAAGCTGCCGCTGGGCATCCGCCAGCGCCTGTCGCTGGCCGTCGCGATGGTGCACAAACCGGAGCTGCTGATCCTGGACGAGCCGACCTCGGGCGTGGACCCCCTGGCGCGCGACAGCCTCTGGCAATTGATGATCGACCTGGCCCGCAACGATCAGGTGACGATCTTCATCTCGACGCACTTCATGAACGAGGCCGGACGCTGCGACCGCATCTCCTTGATGCACGCCGGCCGCGTGCTGGTCACCGAAGCTCCGGCCGAGCTGGTGCGCCTGCGCGGCACCGCCACGCTGGAGCAGGCCTTCATCAGCTACCTGCAAGACGCAGGTGCGAGCGGCGAGGCGACGTCGGCGCACGCGGCGACAGCGACGCCGCCGGCCAGACCAGCCGCCGCGCCCACGCGCAGGTTCTCCGCGAGTTTGGGGCGCGCCTGGAGCTACACCCTGCGCGAGACGCTGGAGCTGGCGCGCGACCCGGTGCGGGCCACCATGGCCTTGCTGGGCACGGCGATCTTGCTGTTCATCATCGGCTACGGCATCAGCCTGGACGTGGAGAACCTGACCTACGCGGTGCTCGATCGCGACCAGACTGCCCTGAGTCGGAACTACGCGCTGAACCTCTCCGGCTCGCGCTACTTCATCGAACGACCGCCGATCATCGACTACGCCGACCTCGACCAGCGCATGCGGGCCGGCAAGCTGGCGCTGGCCATCGAGATCCCGCCCGGCTTTGCCCGCGACCTGGAGCGCGGCAACGCCGTGCAGATCGGCGCCTGGGTGGACGGCGCCATGCCGCGGCGCGCCGAGACCGTTCAAGGCTACGTCCAGGGCATGCACCAAGGGTGGCTGCTGGACCTGGCGGCGCGCCGGCTCGGCCAGGGCGCCGCGGCCGGCCTGGCCACCATCGAGACCCGCTTTCGCTACAATCCGGACGTCAAGAGCCTGCCGGCGATGGTGCCGGCGGTCATCCCGATGCTGTTGCTGATGATCCCGGCAATGCTGGCTGCGCTGTCGGTGGTGCGCGAGAAAGAGCTGGGCTCGATCATCAATCTCTACGTGACGCCGGTCACCCGCAGCGAGTTTCTGCTCGGCAAGCAGCTCCCCTACGTCGCGCTGGCTCTGTTCAACTTCGTGCTGATGACGCTGCTGGCCATCACCGTCTTCGGCGTGCCGGTCAAGGGCAGCTTCCTGACGCTGGCGGCGGCGGCGCTGATCTTCGTGGTGTTCTCGACCGGCTTCGGCCTGTTCGCCTCCACCTTCACCCGCAGCCAGATCGCGGCGATGTTTGCAACCATGATCGGCACCATGATCCCGGCCGTCCAGTTCTCCGGCATGGTCAATCCCGTGTCATCGCTGGAAGGCGCAGGCGCGTTCATCGGGCGCATCTACCCGGCCACCCACTTCCAGACCATCTGCCGCGGCGTGTTCAGCAAGGCGCTGAGCTTCTCCGGGCTGCACGCTTCGTTCTGGCCGCTGCTGGCGTCGGTGCCGGTGATCCTGGGCCTGTCCATCGTGCTGCTGAAGAAGCAGGAGACCTGAACGTGCCGCGCGTCGCCAACATCTACCGTCTGGGCGTCAAGGAGCTCTGGAGCCTGGCGCGTGACCCGATGATGCTGGCGCTGATCGCGTACACCTTCACGGTGTCCATCTATGTCGCGGCCA
>CAZJBC010000261.1:0-4290 GCA_964543805.1 uncultured Brevundimonas sp. | reverse complement strand
CGATGCGCGTGGCGCCGGCTTGGGTCAGCACGGTCATGCGGCCCGAATCGCGCGCCTCGATCAGCAGTTTGACATTGGCGTCCTTGGCGCGGGCGAAGTCGGCTGAGCGGTTGAGGATGGTGACGACATTGCACAGGGCCGCATCGGCGATCAGGCCGAGCGCGTTCTCGATGCCCGCATCGCCGCTGCCGACTACGGTGATGTGCTCATCCATATAGGCGCCCGGGTCGTCGAGCTGGTACTGCACGTGGCCAAGATCGCCGCCCTCGCAGCGCATCAGGTTGGGGTTGCCTTGCGTGCCGATGGCCAGAACAAGGGTTTCGGCGCGGATCACGTCGCCATTGGTCAGCTTGATGGCAAAGTCGCCGGCCTCGCCCTCCACCGATTTGACCTCGGCCTTGTAGCGGACGTTGATCGCGCGGGCGGCGGCCCCGCTGTTCCAGGCCTCCAGCACCGCCTCGCGCTTGCCGGCGGCGAAATCCAGGTCGGCCCGCAGCACCAGCTGGCTGGGCGTGGCCATGACGTGCTTGCCCTTCTGGTAGCGATAGATGGTGTCCGACAGGTGATCGGTCTTTTCCAGCAGAATGTGGGACAGGCCCAGGGCCGCGGCGTGCGCGGCGGCGCTCAGGCCCGCAGGACCCGAGCCCAGTATCGCCACGCGAAACACATCCGTCACGCTCTACTCGCCCTTTCGGCCTTGCCGGCGCGGCCCTTGGCGGCAGTTTAGCATTCCCCGCGCCGGTTGGGACCGTTAGTGTGCGGAAAAGAAGGCGGGACCCAAAATGACGGCCCAGATCGGGCAATACGCGTTGATTCTGGCGCTGGTGGCGGCGCTGGTCCAGATCCTGGCCGGACTGATCGCGGCAGCCATGCGGGTCGAGCCGTCGAAAGGCTTGGCCCGCACGGCGATGGCGCTGCAACTGATCTTCGCGGCCCTGGCGGTGGCCTGTCTGCTCGTTATCCGCCCCGCGGCGCCGGGCGGCAGCGGCGCGCTGGCGGCCTGGATCGCCCTGACAGTGCTGACCGTGATCGCCGTCGTCACCCTGACCGTGCCTTTGGTGCGCTGGCTGGGCGCGGCCCACCGCGTTGCCGACGAGCCGGTCGCCCCGCCGGCAACCCCCAGCGCCTTCCCGGAGCATCTTGTCCTGCCGATCGCGCTTGGCCTGGCGCTGGTCGTCGCGATCGCCGGCGGCGGGCTCTATGCGGTGCTGAGCCGCCAGCCCGACGCGGCCAGTGTCGCAGCGGCGCCCGGCGCAGATCATCCCGGCGGCGATGTAACCGGCAGCATCGCCCAGCTGGAGACGCACCTGAAACAGACCCCGGGCGACGGCGAAGGCTGGGCGACGCTTGGCTGGTCCTACATGCGGGTCGCCCGCTATGACGAGGCGGTCGCGGCCTATGCACGCGCCGTGGCCTTGCTGCCTGGCCAGGCCGATCTACTCGGCCAGCAGGGCCAGGCCCTAATGGCGGTGGGCGGCGGCCGGGTGACGCCCCAGGCCAAGGCCGTCTTCGAACAGGCCCGCGCCATCGATCCCGCAGATCCGGCCGCACGCTATTTCCTGGCCCTGGCCAAGGATCAGGCCGGTGATTCGAAAGGCGCCATGGATGACTGGATCGCCCTGATCGCCAGCGCCCCGCCCGGCGCGGCCTGGGAGCCGGAGATTCGCGCCCGCGTCGAACAGAGCGCCAAGGATCGGGGCCTCAATATCTCGGCCCGCCTGCCGCGCGAGACCGCCGCCGCCGAGGCCGCCGCCCTGCCCGGTCCCACCGCCGATCAGGTCGCCCAGGCCAGCCAGCTGCCGGCCGACCAGCAGCAGTCGATGGTCTCAGGCATGGTCGATAGCCTGGCGGCGCGCCTGAAAACCAGCCCCCGCGATGCGGCCGGCTGGACCATGCTGCTCCGCTCGCGAATGAATCTGGGGCAGACCGCCCAGGCGCGCAGCGACCTGCAAAGCGCCTTGGCCGCCTTTGCCGGCGAGCCGAATCAGCAGGCTCAGCTGCGGCAAACTGCCCGCCAGCTTGGAATTCCAGGCGCGTGAAATACAAGACGGGTATAAGGACTTTCGCCTAGGGCTGGATTTTCATTGAAAATTCCGCAAGGTTGTAAAAGCTTACTGGGTTGGGGCTGCCGGAGTGTTGTCAGAATCTGAGATTCGGCTGACGCCGCGCGAGCGAGAGTGCCTTTCGCTGGTCGCTCAGCACCTGCGCACCAAGCAGATCGCCCGCATGCTGGGCACCAGTCCGAACACCGTGGATCGTCAGATCGCCGGCGCCTGCAAGAAGCTCGGCGCTCCCGATCGGCTGACCGCCGTGCAGCTGCTTTTGCAACGCGGCGAGATCGACGTCATGCCGGATAAACCGGCAGGCGGATCATCCGGCATGGCCAAATCCGCGCCGATACCGTCCGTTGGAGGCCTCACGGAGGACCCCCATGGACGAGACGACCCTGACGATGACCTTCACCTGGAGCGACCTGGAGCGGCAGCTTTACCGCCTCGCGGACGCTCCGGCTCAGAGGGAAATGATACCCTATCTGGTCTCGGGCATCCGCAAGCAGCGGCCGTTCCTGACCAACGAGCTTTTGCTGCAGGAGATGCTTTCGGTAGCGGCCTGCATGGGGGACTCGCGGTTCCCGCCGCCCTCGGATGGCTCGATGTTGGCCGATATGGCTACCTCGCCCGCCTCGGAATCATCGCCATGATCGCGGTGGTCAGCGCCCTGCTTGTGTCAGGCGTGTTGGTCGCGGCGGATGCGTCTTTGGAAAGCTTCCGGCACATCGTCCGAGGCCAATAGCCTCAAGGGCCCGCTAGAAAAGGGCCCAATCCCAACAACCCATCGAGACCAACCAGCGCCGATGCGCTGAAGGAGGACCTATGTCCGAAGCCCAAATCCTTGCCGCCCCCGTGCGGCTTCGCAACCGCGAGCCGCTGGCTGATCCCAAGCTGGCCGCCCGCATGCAGGAAGCCCTGTTCCACGCCGAACACTGCCTGGACCAGGCCTATATCGCCGCCGCCGAGCTGACCGTCATGCTGCCGTCGATGCGCACCCAGACCAATGTCGCCTTCGAGGTTCCGCAGGCGGCCATTGAGGCCGGAACCCTGACCATGGCCAGCCTGACCAAGGCCCGTAACGACCTGAGCGAAATGCACCGCAAACTGGCGACCTTGCGCGACCAGCTGCGCATTCCGGTCACCATGGACGGGCCGATTGTCTGGAAACCGCCGGTCTAGCTTCAAGGCTACTCTTGCCCCCGGGAGCGTCTTCGTCCTTGATGCGGACCTTCCCGGGGGCGGACCTTGTCGACCTTACTAAGATTCTTTCTGGGCATTTCAGTCTGGCTGTTCATCCTGGGCGTCGCTCTGTGGCGCGGTGAAAAGCCCGAACGGACTGTCGCCACGGCGCACCTGATCGGCATGTTCGTGACGCCTTTCGCCCAGGCCCACGTCATTACCAATGATCCCGACCTGGGAATCATGGCGGTGGATCTTTGCGTTTTTGCTGCGCTGATGTGGGTGGCTCTGCGCTCGGACCGCTGGTGGCCGATTTTCTCGGTCGCCTTCTTCCTGGTCACCATCGGCATCCACGCCATCAAGATCACCCGGCCCGACGCCTCGCAGCGGGTCTATGAAACCGCGCTGGTCTTCTTCGACTATCTGTCGCTCTACGCTCTGGGCGCCGGCGTGATCGCGCTCGAGCGCCGCCGCTGGCTGGCGCAGAGAACGATGCGGGCGGGATAGGGGCGACCGTCCCATGGCAAAAGGGCGGGACCTTTCGGCCCCGCCCTTCGCGGTAGAATACAAAAGTTCGTGGACTAGAAGTCCATATCGCCCATGCCACCCATGCCGCCGCCGCCGCCCATTTGGGGCGAGGGCTTCTTCGGAGAGTCGGCGATGGCCGCTTCGGTAGTGATCAGCAGGCCGGCGACGGACGAGGCGTCCTGCAGGGCGGTGCGAACCACCTTGGCCGGGTCGATGACGCCGGCTTTCACCAGGTCGCCGTAGACTTCCGTCTGGGCGTTGAAGCCGAAGTTGGCCGACTTGTCGTCCAGGATACGGCCGACCACGATCGAGCCTTCCACGCCGGCGTTTTCGGCGATCTGGCGGATCGGGGCCTGGAGCGCGCGGCGCACGATGGCGATGCCGGCGTTCTGGTCGTCATTGTCGCCGGTCATGCCCTCAAGCATTTTCGAGGCTTTGAGCAGAGCAACGCCGCCGCCAGGAACGATGCCTTCTTCCACGGCCGCGCGGGTCGCGTTGAGGGCGTCGTCGACGCGGTCCTTCTTTTCCTTCA
>CAZJBC010000260.1:0-4324 GCA_964543805.1 uncultured Brevundimonas sp. | reverse complement strand
CGGCGCTCCCGGGGCGCCTGGCGCGCCTGGCGCGCCCGGCGGGCGGGGCGGACCTGGCGGCGCGGGCGGCCGCGGCGGCGCGCCCAATCCTCAGGCGGCCCAGAATGCGGCCGGCGAAGCGGTGTTCAACGCCAAGTGCAAGAGCTGCCACGAGCCGGCGGTCGCCGACACTGCGGCCGAGCGCGCGCCCAGCCGCGCCCAGTTGGCCGGCCTGTGGCCCGCCGACGTGGTCACCGCCCTGAAGACCGGCCCCATGCAGGCCATGGCCACGGGCATGAGCCAGACCGACATCGAGGCCGTCGCCGTCTATCTGACCGGCCAGCCGATCGACGCGGCTTTTGATCTTTCGAAGGAAGCCTCGAACCCCTGTCGCAAGTCCAACCACCTGGTCGCCACCGGCCCGGCCTGGAACGGCTGGAGCCCGGACAAGCAGAACACCCGGGTGGCCAGGGCCACGACCGTCACTGCCGCCAATGCGCCAAACCTCAAGGTCAAGTGGGCGTTCGCCTATCAGGGCGGCCGCTATGGCGAGCCGACCACCTTCGGCAACCGGGTTTTCGTCACCTCGGGCTCAGGCATGGCCTATGCCCTGGACAAGGCGACCGGCTGCGTGGCCTGGAGCTTCAAGGCTGACGCCGGCATGCGGGTGACCGCCTCGGTCGGCAAGCTGGCCAGCGCGCCTTCCGGCTATGCCGTCTATTTCGGCGACTTCAATCGCAACGTCTACGCGCTGGACGCCGGTTCCGGCCGCAAGCTGTGGAAGGTCAATGTCGAGAGCCAGCCGCGCGGCGTGCTGACGGGCGCCCCGACCCTCTACAACGGCGTTCTCTACGTCCCGGTCTCGTCCTGGGAAGAAACCGTCGGCAACAACCCGGTCTATGAGTGCTGCAAGATGCGCGGCTCGGTGGTGGCGATCAACGCCCGGACCGGCCACGTCAACTGGAAGGCCTACACAATCCCGACCGAGCCGGCGCCCTATCGCAAGAGCGCCAACGGCACCCAGCTCTATGGTCCGGCCGGCGCAGCGGTGTGGAACTCGCCGACCATCGACCCCAAGCGCGGCGTGCTCTACGTCGCCACGGGCGACACCTATACCGACGTCAAGGAAGCCTATTCCGACGGCGTTGAGGCCATCGACCTGAAGACCGGCACGATCAAATGGGCCAAGCAGGTGACCAAGGACGACAGCTTCCTGATGAGCTGCCGCGCCGGCGTGGGCAACTGCCCCACCGCCATGGGCCCCGACCACGACTTCGGCGCCTCGGTGATCCTGAAGCATCTGGCCAACGGCAAGGACCTGATCCTGGCCGGGCAAAAGTCTGGCCAGGTCTACGCCATGGATCCGGACAAGCAGGGCGATATCGTCTGGCAGACCCGCATCGGCATGGGCAGCGCCCTGGGCGGTGTTGAATGGGGCATGGCCGCCGACGACAACAACCTCTACGTCGCCGTCAATTCCGGCGCCGAGCGCGAAGGCCAGACCCCGGGCGGGCCCGGGCGCAGCCTGACCGCCCTGCGGCTGACCGACGGCGCCAAGCAGTGGCAGCACGTGGCGCCGACCGACGCAGGCGTCTGCACCTATCAGCCCGGATGCCGCCCCGGCGGCTATTCCGGTCCGCCGACTGTCGCCAATGGCGTCCTCTTTGGTGTCAACCAGGACGGCCACATCCGCGCCTTCACGGTCGCCGACGGAAACAAGATCTGGGACTTCGACACCGGCGCCCAACACTACGACACCGTCAACGGCGTCAAGAACCAGCGCGGCGGCAACCTGGACGCCACCGGCATCACCTTTGCGGGCAACATGGCCTTCCTGATGGCGGGCTTTAACGGCGCCTCCAGCAAGAGCGGCCCGGACAATGTGCTGCTCGCCTTCTCGGTGGACGGCAAATAGATCGAAAGGCGCGGCCGATGGGGCTGACGCTTTACCACTGCCACAACGCCCGGTCCTTCCGGGCGTTGTGGGGGCTGGAAGAACTGGGGCTGACCTATGAGCTGGTCATGCTGCCGTTCCCGCCGCGCGTTCATGCGCGGGACTATCTGAAGATCAATCCGCTCGGCACCATTCCCTACTTCATCGACGGCGAGACGAGAATGACGGAATCGGCGGCCATCGCCGAATACCTGGCCGCGAAATACGGGGGCGGCCGGCTGGCGGTCGCGCAGGACGAGCCGGCCTTCGGCGCCTATCTGAACGGCCTGCACTACGGCGAGGCGACGCTGACATTCCCCCAGACTCTGGTGCTGCGCTACACGCGCCTGGAGCCGGAGGAGCGCCGCCAGCCCCAGGTGGCCAGCGACTACGCCAAGTGGTTCCTCGGGCGACTTCGGGCCCTGCAGACCATTCTCGAAACCGCCGACTATGTGGCGGCGAACCGCTTCACCGCAGCGGATATTTCCGTCGCCTACGCCCTGCTGCTCGCGGGCTCCCTGGACATTCCCCTGCCCGACTGGGTCGCGCCCTACTGGGATCGCATGCAGGCCCGCGACGGCTATCGGCGGGCCCAGGCCGCCCAGAAGGCTGCGGCCGAGGCGCAAGGCTTTCGAACCGCGCCCCTCAGCACGCTTTAGACCGGCCTCGACAGCGTCTCACCTATTGCGCTAGCGTAAGATGTGGCAATCGGTTTAATTGCAGCCTTATGGGGAAAGATTCATGACCAGACACGCCGCAGTTCTCGCCGCTGCGATCCTGCTCGGCCTTGCCGCCTCGACCATCGCCGCGGCCCAGGCGCCCGCCGCGCCGCCGTTTGACATCAAGGACGCCGAAGCCGGGCGGCGCTGGCTCCAGGCCAACAACATCGACCTCAATACCCCGCTGGGCGAGCCCTGGAACCTCCTGGGCTTTACGAGCGAGGGCGCCCTGCTCTCCGGCCGCCGGCTGGAGCACGCCACCAGCGAGATCGGCAGCGCGCCGCGGGTAGTGCGGCGGCTGGAACGGTATGCGCCGGCTCCGGCCCACGCGGGCGGCGGTACGACCTTATCGGAATCCATGGATTATGACGTCAACTGCAACACCGCCATGGTCCGGCTGGTCACGGTCACCCAGTATGCCGTCCATAATCTGGCCGGGACAGGTAACAAGCAGACAATGCCCGGCGACTGGACCTCCGCCAAGACCAACCCGCAGTTTGCGGACACCTACGAAGGCATTTGCCAGGGCGCGAGCTCGGCGCAGCGGCCGCCTTCGGCTCAGCCGGGCTTTGGACGTGGGCCAGGGCGCGGACCCGGTCGCGGGCCGGGACGCTAGAGCCTAGTCCCCGCAGGCGCAGTCCGGCCCGCAGTCGGCGGCCCTGGCGGCCTTGCGGCGTTTGAGCCAGCCGCGCAGGAAAAGCCGCCAGGCCGCATAGGCCGCGGCGGCGGCGACGATGACATAGACGGTGATCATCTGGACCATCTCAGCCCGCTCCCATGGCCAGGGCCACGTGGTAGACGATGAAGGCTGCGGCATAAGCCAAAGCCGTCATGTAGACGAACAGGATGATTGGCCAGCGCCAGCTGTTGGTCTCACGCTTCACGACGCCAAGCGTCGAGGCGCACTGGGGCGCAAAGACGTACCAGGCCAGGAATGCGAGCGCTGAGGCCAATGACCACTGGTGGGCCAGGGCCGCGCCGACCGCGCTGAGCGAATCGCCGCCCGAGACGGCGTAGACCGTGCTCAGGGCGCTGACCGCGACTTCCCGGGCCGCCATGCCGGGGATCAGCGCCACGCTCATCTGCCAGGAGAACCCCACCGGGGCCAGGATGGGTTGGATGAAGTGACCGATCATGCCGGCGAAACTGTAGTCGATGGCCGGGCCGATCGCGCCGGCCGGCTTGCCCGGCACGGTCGAAAGGAACCAGATGACGATCGTCATCGACAGGATGATGGTGCCGGCCCGGGTCAGGAAGATCTGCGCCCGTTGCCAGACATTGCGCGCCACATTCAGCGCATCGGGGATCTTGTAGGCCGGCAGCTCCATCAGGAACGGCTCGGCCGCGCCGCGCCAGAAAACCTTGCGCATCACCCAGGCGACGGCCAGCGCGCTGATCATCCCTGTCGCATAGAGACCGAAAAACACCAGGCCCTGCAGGCTCATGAAGCCCAGCACCTGCTGGCGCGGAATAAAGGCCGAGATAATCAGGGTGTAGACCGGAATGCGCGCCGAACAGGTCATCAGGGGCGCCACCATGATGGTGGTCAGCCGGTCGCGGCGGTTGTCGATCACGCGCGTGGCCATGATGCCCGGGATGGCGCAGGCAAAGCTCGACAGCAGGGGAATGAAGGCCCGCCCGTGCAGGCCGGCGCCGCCCATGATCCTGTCCAGCAGGAAGGCCGCGCGGGCCA
>CAZJBC010000259.1:0-4337 GCA_964543805.1 uncultured Brevundimonas sp. | reverse complement strand
AGCGCTGCGCCCAGTATTACGTCAATCACCGCTGGCTGGGCGGCACGCTCACCAACTGGCGCACCATCTCGGGCTCGATCGCGCGTCTGCGCGAACTGGAAGCCATGCTGGCCAATGGCGGCGACGGCCGACTGAAGAAGGAACTGCTCAAACTGACCCGCGAGCAGGAAAAGCTTGAACTGTCGCTGGGCGGCATCAAGGACATGGGCGGCATTCCCGACCTGATGGTGGTCATCGACACCAACAAAGAGGCCATCGCCATCCAGGAAGCGCGCAAGCTCAACATCCCGGTCGTGGCCATCCTCGACACCAACTGCGATCCGGACGGCATCGCCTATCCGATCCCGGGCAACGATGACGCCGCGCGCGCCATTCAGCTTTACTGCGATCTGGTCGCCGACAGCGTTCTGGATGGTCTGGCCGCCGGTCAGGCCGCCATGGGCGTCGACCTGGGCGCCCAGGAGGCTCCGATCGAGCCGGCCCTGAAAACCAGCCGCGCGCGCGTCGAGGCTCCGGCCCCGACGGCGGAAGAAGAGCCTGCTGGCATCACCGAGGAACTGGCCGCGGCGGCTGAACCCGCTCCGGCCGCCGAGGCTGCCCCTGAGCCTGTCGTTGAAGCGCCTGCCGCCGAAGCGCCTGCAGCTGCCGAAGCGCCGGTCTCAGAAGAGGCGCCTGCCGCTGAAGCCGCGCCCGCCGCGGAAGAAGCTCCCCAGTCCTAAGTCCAACTACCGGAGATAAAATCATGGTGGAAATCACCGCAGCGCTGGTCAAGGACCTGCGCGACACCTCGGGCGCGGGCATGATGGATTGCAAGCGCGCGCTGCAGGAGAATGGCGGCGACATAGAAGCCTCCATCGACTGGCTGCGCACCAAGGGCCTTGCCAAGGCCGCCAAGAAGGCCGACCGCGTCGCCGCCGAAGGCCTGGTGGCCGTCGCCTCACGCGATGACGGCAAGGGCGCGACCGCGGCCGTGGTCGAGGTCAATGCCGAGACCGACTTTGTCTCGCGAAACGAGCTGTTCCAAAATGCGGCGCGCGCCATTGCCGATGTGGCCCTGGCCAGCGACGACATCGCCGCCATCAACGCCGGCAAGACCGCCGGCGGCGAGGTGGTGAACGACCTGCTGACCAACCTGATCGCCACGATCGGCGAAAACATGATGGTGCGCCGCGCCAAGCGCTTCACCGTCAGCGAAGGCGTTGTTGCCAGCTACGTCCACTCGGCCATCGCGCCGGGCCTGGGCCGTATCGGCGTGCTGGTTGCTGTCGAAGGCGCCGGCGACAAGGCCAAGCTGAATGAAATGGGCCGCAAGATCGCCATGCACGTGGCCGCGACCAATCCGCTGTCGCTGTCGGTCGGTGACCTCGACCCGGCCGCCGTGGAAAAGGAAAAGACCATCCTGACCGAACAGGCGCTGGAGTCGGGCAAGCCCGCCGCCGTCGTCGAAAAGATGGTCGAAGGCCGCATCCGCAAGTTCTACGAGGAAGTCGTGCTGCTCAAGCAGGCCTTCGTCATGAACCCGGACCAGACGGTCGAGGCCATGGTCGCCGAAACCGCCAAGGAACTGGGCTCGCCCATCAAGGTGACCGGTTTCGTGCGGCTTGCGCTCGGCGAAGGCGTCGAAAAAGCTCCGGCCGGCGATTTCGCCGCCGAAGTCGCGGCGATGACCGGCGGCTCGTAAGAGATTCTATGTTTGGGGCGACCACCAACTTCCCCGCCCTCAGGGCGGGGAAATTCTGGCGCAACCGTCAATCTCGACCCTCCCAGGTTCGACGCGCGCGCGGTCCTTGGTTATGGTGGCGAAACCGACTCGGCTTCGCATTCATCAGAAGACCAGACAGCCATGCCCGCTGCATCTCCCAACCCCGCGCTTCGCTACCGGCGCGTTCTGCTGAAAGTATCCGGCGAGGTCCTGATGGGCCCGCTGGGCTTTGGCCTGGACATGCCGACCGTTGAGGCCGTGGCCGAGGAGATTGCCGCGGTTCACAAGACCGGCGTTGAGCTGTGCATCGTCATTGGCGGCGGCAACATCTTCCGTGGCCTGGCCGGCGCCGCCAAGGGGATGGAGCGCGGGGCGGCCGACTATATGGGCATGCTGGCGACCGTGATGAACGCCCTGGCCATGCAAAACGCGCTTGAGCGCGCAGGCGTCGATACCCGCGTTCAATCGGCCATCCAGATGGATTCAGTCTGCGAGCCCTATATTCGCCGACGCGCTCAGCGGCACCTGGAGAAGGGCAGGGTGGTGATCTTCGCCGCCGGCACCGGCAATCCCTATTTCACCACCGATACGGCGGCGGCCCTGCGCGCCGCCGAAATGGGCTGCGACGCCTTGTTCAAGGGCACCAGCGTCGACGGCGTCTACACGGCCGATCCGAAGAAGGACAAGGCCGCCAGGCGTTACCAGCGCCTTACCTATCATGATGTCCTGGCCCAGGATCTGAAGTTCATGGACGCTTCCGCGATCAGCCTGATGCGCGAAAATGGCATCCCCATCGTCGTATTCTCGATCCGGGAGCGCGGCGCCCTTTCGAAAGTTCTGAACGGCGAGGGTGTGTTCACCGTTGTCGGCGACCAGGAGCAAAAATAATGGCCATCGAAAAACCCGACCTTCCGAAATACCGCGACCGCATGGAAAAGGCCGTTGTCGCGCTGAAGGAGGAATTCCACTCCCTGCGCACCGGCCGCGCTTCGGCGAGCCTGCTGGATCAGGTGGTGGTCGAAGCCTATGGCTCGCAGATGCCGCTGAACGCCTGCGGCTCGGTCAGTGTGCCGGAGCCGCGGATGATCACCGTCAGCGTCTGGGACAAGGGCCTGGTGGTCTCAGTCGAAAAGGCGATCCGCAACGCTGGTCTGGGGCTCAATCCCATGGTCGATGGCCAGACGCTGCGCGTGCCGATCCCGCCGCTCACCGAGGAGCGCCGCCGGGACCTGAGCAAACTGGCGGGCAAGTACGCCGAGCAGCAGAAAGTCGCCATCCGCAACGTCCGCCGCGAGGCCAACGAACACCTGCGCGCCGCCCAGAAGGACGCCGTCATCTCCGAGGACGATGAGAAGCGCATGGAAAAGGAAATACAGGAATTCACCGACGCGGCGGTCAAGCGCGTCGACGAAGCCTTGAAATCCAAAGAGCAAGAGATCATGCAGGTTTGACGCCTGTATCCGGCAAGGGACGGCCCGCCGAAAGGACCGACGAGACCTCTATGCAGCCCACCCACGGCCAGCCCGACGCGCGCCTGCACGTGGCCATCATCATGGACGGCAATGGCCGCTGGGCCAGGGCCCGGGGGCTACCGCGCACCGCCGGTCACAAGTTCGGCGTGGACGCCCTGAAGCGCACCGTCGAGGGGGCCGTCGAGGCCGGCGTCGGCAAACTGACCGTCTTTGGCTTTTCCACCGAGAACTGGCGCCGTCCCGGCGGCGAGGTTTCCGAGCTGATGAAGCTGATGAGAGCCTATGTCGAAAGCGACCTGGAGCGGCTGGCGCGCGACGGGGTGCGGGTTCGCATCATCGGCCGCCGGGAGGGCCTTTCGCCGGATATTCTGGAGATCATCCAGCGCGCCGAACAGCGCACGGCGAGCAACGACGCTTTTACGCTGCAGGTCGCCTTCAACTATGGCGGCCAAGCCGACATCACCGACGCCATGCGCGCCCTGGCTCAGGCGGTCAAGGCCGGCCGCCTCGATCCGGATGCCATCAGCGAGGACAACATCGGAGCGGCCCTGTCGACCCACGGCGACGCGCCCGACCTGATTGTCCGGACCAGCGGCGAACAACGGCTGTCGAACTTCCTGCTCTGGGAGGCAGCCTACGCCGAGTTCGTCTTTCAGGACGTGCTCTGGCCGGACTATGGGCCGCAACATCTGAAGGCGGCCGTTGATGAGTTCCGGCGCCGGGACCGGCGCTATGGCGCGGTCGAGACGAGTAAGCGTGCGGCAAGCTAGCGCCCAGTTCGGCAACCTGACGGCTCGGGCCCTGTCCGCGGCGGTGTTGATTCCGGCGGTGCTGGCGGCTGTGTGGTTCGGCGGCGGTCCGTTTCTGCTGATGGTGGCCATCGCCATCGGCCTGATGGCCATCGAATGGAGCAAGATGAGCGCGCCCGATGCGCCGGCCGAGGTGGCGGTCGCCATCACCGTTGCTGTGCTTACAGGCGTGTTCGAGGCTTATATCGGCTCGTATCCGCGCGCCTGGCTGCTGATGATCGGCGGAAGCGCAGTGGCCGCGATCGCCTCGCGCCGCCGGACCGAGCGGGCCGCCGACGCCGGCTATGGCGTCTTCTATATTGCGCCGGCCTGCATCATCCTGGATGTGCATATCCCCGGCAAATCTGGGCTCGA
>CAZJBC010000258.1:0-4340 GCA_964543805.1 uncultured Brevundimonas sp. | reverse complement strand
AAGGCCGCCAAGCTGAAGGGCGTCACCGGCTATGCGGTGGCGTTCGGCGAGCTGACCATCACCGCCCAGGCCGCCTCGATCGTCAGCGTGCTGACCCAGCTGCGTGAGGGCGAGGCGTTCGAATTCCAGCAGCTGATTGACTTGTGCGGCGCCGACTATCCGAACCGGCCTCTGCGCTTCGACGTCGTCTACCACCTGCTGTCGATGACCAAGAACCGCCGCATCCGAATCAAGGTGCAGACCGGTGAGGAAACGCCCGTGCCGACCATCATCCCGGTCTATCCGGCCGCCGAATGGTTTGAGCGCGAGGCCTTCGACATGTACGGCATCGCCTTTGACGGTCATCCGGACCTGCGCCGGCTGCTGACCGACTACGGCTTCGAGGGGTATCCCTTACGCAAAGACTTCCCGATGACCGGCCACGTCGAGGTTCGCTACGATGATGAGCAGAAGCGGGTCGTCTATGAGCCGGTGAAGGCCGTCGAATACCGCAACTGGGACTTCCTCAGCCCCTGGGAGGGCGCTCAGTACGCCAAGCCGGGCGAAGGTTATCCCTATGTCATCCCGGGTGACGAAAAGGCGGGGAAGCCGAAGTAATGGCCGACGACGCTCAACCCATCCCGATCCCCGGCGAATCCGGCAAGTTCACCATCAACTTCGGCCCGCAGCACCCCGCGGCCCACGGTGTGTTGCGCCTGGTGCTGGAACTGGATGGCGAGATCGTCGACCGGGTTGATCCGCACATTGGCCTTCTTCATCGCGGCACTGAAAAGCTGATGGAGTACCGGCCCTACACCCAGAACATCGGCTATTTCGACCGCCTGGATTACGTGGCCCCGATGAACCAGGAGCACGCCTATGTGCTCGCCATCGAAAAACTGATGAACCTGGAAGTGCCCAAGCGCGGCCAGATCATCCGGGTGCTCTATTCCGAAATCGGCCGCATTCTGAACCACCTGCTCAATATCACGACCCAGGCCATGGACGTCGGCGCGCTCACCCCGCCCTTGTGGGGTTTCGAAGAGCGCGAAAAGCTGATGGTCTTCTACGAGCGGGCCAGTGGCGCGCGGATGCACGCCAACTATTTCCGGCCCGGCGGCGTGCGTCAGGATCTTCCCTTTGCCCTGATCAACGACATCGACGACTGGTGCGACCATTTCCCGGCGGTGCTGGACGACATCGAAGGCCTGATCACCGGCAACCGCATCTTCAAGCAGCGCAACGTCAATATCGGCGTCGTTTCCAAGCAGCAGGCGCTGGACTGGGCCTTCACCGGGGTGATGCTGCGCGGCTCGGGCGTGGCCTGGGACTTGCGGCGCAACCAGCCCTACGAATGCTACAACGACTATGAGTTCGACATTCCGCTGGGCCTGAACGGCGACTGTTACGACCGCTATCTTTGCCGCGTGCAGGAGATGCGCGAGAGTATCAGGATCATGAAACAGGCCTGCGACGCTCTGCGCAAAACGCAGGGTCAGCTGGTGCTGTCGGACGACCACAAGGTAACCCCGCCGCGCCGCGCCGAGATGAAGCGGTCGATGGAAGCGATGATCCACCACTTCAAGCTCTACACCGAAGGCTATCATGCACCCGCCGGCGAGGTTTACGCCGCGGTCGAGGCGCCCAAGGGCGAGTTCGGCGTCTATCTGGTCGCCGACGGCACCAACAAGCCCTACCGCTGCAAGATCCGCCCGCCGAGCTATCCGCACCTGGCGGCGATGGACTGGCTCTGCCACGGCCACATGCTGGCCGACGTCTCGGCCATCCTGGGCTCGCTGGACATCGTGTTCGGGGAGATCGACCGGTGAAGCTGATGCTTTACATCGTTTTGCTCAGCGCGATTGCGTTTGGCTCGGGCGTGTTGCGCTGGCGCATGGCGCGTCTCTACTGGCACACCCACGTCGGCGGCAGCCGAGGCTATCTGATGGATTGCCTGGTGCTGGCCACGCCGCTGCTGTTCCTGGCCCTGGGCGGCGCCATCGGCCTGGTGATCGCGCCCCGCTTCGGCCTGGGTGTGTTCATTATTCTGTTGCCGGTTTTTCTGGCCTTTACCGTGGCCCTGGTCGTTACGCCGTTCTTCAAACGCGCCACGGTGCGCATCATCCGCGCCCACCAGCCCCTGGAACACAATGATGTCCGTTGAAGCCATCGCCCAGGGCCAGCTCGACGCCTACAACGCCCAGGACCTGGACGCCTATTGCGGCTATTTCACCGATGACGTGGTGGTGGCCGATCTTAATGGCGCGGTCTCGCTGCAGGGCCTGGCCGCCTATCGCGAGCGCTATGAGGGCGCCTTCGCCAAGTTTCCCAAAAATCGCGCTGACCTTCTGGGCCGCATGGTCGTTGGCCAGACCGTGATCGATCACGAGCGCGTCGATCGCGGCAACGGCGTCGATCCGGTTTTTGAAGTGGCCGCCATCTACACCTTCCGGGACGGCAAGATCGCCCGCGTGGATTTCGTCAAATGAGCGTACGCCGCCTCGCCAAGGAACAGCCCAAGAGCTTCGCCTTTTCGAAAGAGACGATGAAGCTGGCGCAGTGGTGGATCGCCAAATATCCGCCGGAGCGCAAACAGTCGGCGGTGATCCCGATCCTGTGGCTGGTGCAAAAGCAGGAAGGCTGGGTCTGCGAGCCGGCCATCCGCGCCATCGCCCAGCTGCTCGACATGCCGGTGATCCGCGTGCTGGAGGTCGTAACCTTCTACACCATGTTCATGCTCGAGCCGGTGGGCAAGGTGGCCCTGATCCAGGTCTGCGGCACGACGCCCTGCATGCTGCGCGGCTCGAACGAGCTGATGGAGGTCTGCAAGTCCAAGATCGGCCCCAAGGACAAGCTTAGCGCCGACGGCAAGTTCACCTGGCAGGAAGTTGAGTGCCTGGGCGCCTGCTGCAATGCGCCGATGGCCCAGATCAACGACTACTATTACGAGGACCTGACCCCGTTCGAGCTGGGCCGGATCATCGACGATTTCGCCGCCCGCAAGAAGCCCAAGCCGGGCTCTTATGATCTGCGCCATGCTTCCGAGCCGAAGGACGCAATGCATACGCTTCAGGACCCGACACTATACGACGGCTCCAAGGCCAAGAAACTGAAGCTGCCGAATTCGGAGCCAGTCGCATGACCGATTCCCCTCCCAACCTGCCCAATGCGGAATTGAAGCGCTTCTTCCTCAAGTACGCGATCGTTGAGGGCATTGGGATCATGGCCTGTATCGGGGTCTATTTTCTCACCCGGAACATACAGATTTTCACCTGGATTCTGATCGCCGTGGTCATTGCTTGTGGCGCCTGGTTCTTCGTCACGAGCCGGGCGATCATCGCGCGCGCCAAGGAAGGGCCCAGGATCGTCGAATGAATCTCGCGGCCCAGAAGAAGCGTTTGACCACCATGTTCGCCATTAACGCGGTGTGCGTGGTGCTGGTCGCGATCACGGTGTTCGTGGCCATCCGCTATCACGTAGCCTGGATGTGGGGCGTGTTCATCGCCCTGATGATCGCCGGCTTCGGCTCGCACATCTGGTTTATCCTCGGTTTCGCCAAGGCGGGGAAATCTGATGCTGGATGATCCCGACTACATCCGCCGGCGCATCGCCTATGTCGACACGATCCGCAGCCTGCACAAGAACAAGCGGCTGATCGGCATGTTCGGCTGTCTGATCGGGGTGTTGATCCTGGCCTGGGCACGCTTCCGCGCCGGGGCGCCTTCGTGGGAGCTGACGGCCGGTCTGGTCGTCATCGGCGTCAGCTGGGCGCTTTTCGCCTATGTTCTCTATGCCCGGACACGCTATGTCCGCGCCCATCCATTTGAGCCGGGTTCCTGAGTCGCATGGTTGGTATTCTCGAAGACAAGGATCGGATTTTCACGAACCTCTACGGGCTCCATGACTGGGGCCTGGAGGGCGCGAAGAAGCGCGGCTGCTGGAACGGCACCCGCGACATGCTGAAAATGGGCGGACCCTGGATCATCGAGCAGATCAAGAACTCGGGCCTCCGCGGACGCGGCGGGGCAGGGTTCGGCACCGGCCTGAAGTGGTCGTTCATGCCGAAAGAGGTCAAGGACCGGCCGCACTATCTGGTGGTCAACGCCGATGAGTCCGAGCCCGGCACCTGCAAGGACCGCGAGATCATGCGGCATGATCCGCACCTGTTGATCGAAGGCTGCCTGATCGCCTCCTTCGCCATGCAGGCCAAGGTTTGCTATATCTACATCCGCGGCGAATACGTGCGGGAGCGCGAAATCCTCGAGGAAGCCATCAAGCAGGCCTACGAGGCCAAGCTGATCGGCAAGAACAATATCCACGGCTGGGATTTCGACTGCTACGTCCACCACGGCGCCGGCGCC
>CAZJBC010000257.1:0-4345 GCA_964543805.1 uncultured Brevundimonas sp. | reverse complement strand
CTGCGCGCCACGGAGGTAAAGGCGCCGATGCTGCTGATCCACGGAACGGCCGATCCGCGCGTCAATGTCGAACAGTCTCGCATCATGTCGTCGGCCATGCTGCGGGCCAAGGGAACCTGTCACTACAGCGAAATTCCCGGCATGGGGCATGGCCCGTCGACCAAGAAGGACACCCAGGAGGTGTTTCAGCTGATCCTGACCTTCCTCGACCAGCACCTGGCCTAGCCGCAGACGGGGCAGTCGGGATCGGCGCCGACCCGCACCGTCCGGACCTCGGCCGAGAGGGCGTCGTAGATCATCATACGGCCGGCGAGCGGCTCGCCGGCGCCAGTGATCAGCTTGACTGCTTCCAGCGCCATCATCGAGCCGATCACGCCGGCCAGGGCGCCGACCACGCCGACGGCCGAGCAGGTTTCCGCGTCCGGCGGGATTTCCGGCACCAGGCAGCGATAGCAGGGCTTGCCGGCGTAGACGCCGATCTGGCCGGTCCAGCGGCCGATGGCGCCGGAGACCAGCGGCTTGCCCTCGGCCACGCAGGCTTCGTTGACGCAAAACCGTGCTGCGAAGTCGTCCGTGCCATCGAGAATGACGTCGAAACGGGAAATTATGCTGCGCGCGTTTGCTGCAGCAATTTTTGCAGCAATCGGCTCGATGAAAACGTGCGGATTAAGGTCCGCCAGGTGCTCGGCGGCGGCGTCCACCTTCAGCCGGCCCAGGTCGTCCTGGGTGTAGAGGATCTGCCGCTGCAGGTTGGACAAGGCTGCCGCATCGTCGTCGATCAGCCCGATCACGCCCACGCCCGCCGCCGCCAGGTAGAGCGCCGCGGGACAACCCAGGCCGCCGGCCCCGACGATCAGCACGCGGGCGGCCTTCAGCGCCTGCTGGCCCGGTCCGCCGATCTCGCGCAGCACCAGATGGCGGGCGTAGCGTTCGACTTCCTCGTCGGAAAAGCTCATGCGGCCCTCACCACCCCACGGATCACCTCGACCGGCCAGGGCGTCAGGTGCTCGCCATAGCATGGCCCGGAAATGCACAGCCCGTCGGTTTTCTGGAACAGGGCGCCGTGACCCGCGCACAGGATCAGCTTTCTGTCGCGAGTAAGATAGCGGCCGGGGCCCGAGGCCATTGGCCAGCCGGCGTGGGGGCATTGATCCACATAGCCGGTCACGTTCGCCCCTTCCCGCAGGATGAAACCGGCGAACAGGGCGTCGCGTTCGCGAAACACAAACCCCTTGGCGCCTTTGTCGGGCACCTCGTCCAGCGCGCAGATGGCCGCGCCGTAAGGGGGTCTGGCGGGGTTTTCGCTCACCCGATCTGGCCTCGCGTGACCCTGAAGGCCAGAATTTCGACCGAGGCGAAAACGCCAGCCTTTCCATAGGGATCGCCCGAGACAAACGCTTGTGCCGCGGCCTTGTCTGCAAACTCCATGATCAACAGCGAACCGATCATTTCGCCCGCGTCCGACAGGAAGGGGCCGGCCACCTTCACGGCCTCGCCGTACCCGCCGACATAGGCAAGGTGGTCGGCGCGCGCGGCCATGCGAGCCTCCAGCGCGCCGGGCTTGTCACGGCAGATGATGCTGAACAGGGCCATGGGTTTTCCTTCTAGAATTCCGATTTAAGAGGACGGGAAAGCAGGGCGGCGATGGCGCGGTCAAGGTCGGTGTCGCCGGCCAGGATGGCCGACACCGCCTCGCAGATCGGCAGCTCGACACCCAGCCGCCGGGCGAGGTCCCGCACCGCCGGCGCGCTGGCGACGCCCTCAGCGATGGCGTGACCGGCGGGCAGGGCGTCCGCCAGGCTCGCGCCGCGGCCCAGCGCCAGGCCGACGCTCATGTTGCGCGACTGGGAGCTGGAGCAGGTCAGAACCAGATCGCCCAGCCCGCACAGGCCCGCCAGGGTCTCGGCCTGTGCGCCCAGAGCCACGGCGAACCGCGTCATTTCCGCAAATCCGCGGGTAATCAGGGCCGCGTGGGCCGAGCGCCCCAGCCCGCGACCTTCGGCAATGCCACAGGCTATGGCCAGCACGTTCTTGATCGCCCCGCCTGCCTCGGCGCCGACGATGTCGCTGGAAAGGTAAGGGCGGAAGGTCGGCGTGGCGATGGTTTCGATCAGGGTGCGGCCCAGGGCCTCGTCCGGACAGGCCAGCGTCACCGCCGTGGGCAGGCCCCGGGCGACTTCGCCGGCAAAACTGGGTCCCGAGAGTACGGCGGGCGCGGCCTGCGGCAGGCAATCGGCCAGCACCTGGGACATCAGCTTCAGGGAGCCCTGCTCGACGCCCTTGGCGCACAAAACCACCGGCGTGCTGCGGCGCGCATGCTGCGAAAATGCTGCAAGCGTGTTGCGTAAATGCTGCGCCGGCGCGACGGCCAGCACAAAGCCGGAATCAGCCAGGTCTGCGAGGTCGCCCGTGACCTTCACGGCGTCGGCCAGAACCACCCCCGGCAGGAAGGCGGAATTTGTACGGGTTGCGGCGATATCGGCGCGCGCATCGGGCTCGAACGCCCACAACGTAACGTCCAGCCCGGCCCTCGCGCAGACCTGGGCCAGGGCCGTGCCCCAGGCGCCCGCGCCGATCACGCCAACGGACTGATATGCGTTCACGCCTTGGCTCCCTTGCGGCCGTAAGTCCCGACAGGATTGGCGATTGCGGCCGCTTCGTCCAGCGGCCAGCGCGGCCGGGCGGCGGCGTCCATGCCGCTCGTCAGCCCCAGAACCAGCCGCTCCGCGCCGGCCAGCGCGATCATCGCGGCGTTGTCGGTGCAGTATTTCAGGGACGGCGCATGGAAGGAAAACCCGCGCGCCAGGGCTTCATGCTGCAGGGCGGCGCGGACTGCAGCATTTGCAGCAACGCCGCCCGCAACAACGAAGCGCCGGTCGCCCTTATGCTGCGCAGCATAAACGCCCATGGCGTGGGCCGTGCGCTCGGACAATTGCCGCGCAATCGCCCCTTGGACCGAGGCGGCGAGATCGCGCTTTTCCGCACCGGTCGCCAGGGTGTCTGCAATCCGTGCTGCAGCGGTCTTCAGGCCCGAAAACGAAAAATCACACCCCTCGCGGCCCAGCAGAGCGCGGGGCAGGGGATAGCGCTGCGCATCGCCGCCCATGGCGAGCTGTTCAAGCGCCGGACCGCCCGGATAGGGCAGGCCCAGGGTCTTGGCGATCTTGTCAAAGGCCTCGCCGGCCGCATCGTCGATGGTCGAGCCCAGGCGCTCGCAGGCCCCCACGCCCGCGACGCTCAACAGCTGGCAATGCCCGCCCGAGACCAGCAGGAGCAGGAACGGATAGGCCACCTCGGCGTCCAGACGCGCCGAGACCGCATGCCCCTCCAGGTGGTTGACCGCGATCAGCGGAATGCCGCGGGCGAGCGCAATGGCCTTGCCGGCCGAAAGCCCCACCATTACTCCGCCCACCAGGCCCGGCCCGGCCGTGGCCGCAACACCCGACAAGGCGTCAAACCCAAGGCCCGCCTCGTCCATCGCCTGGCGTATCACTCCGTCGATGATCTCCACGTGCGCCCGCGCCGCGATCTCCGGCACCACGCCGCCATAGGGCGCGTGGGCGGCGACCTGGCTGGCGACGACGGAGCACAGCACGTCCGCGCGGCCGTCCTCGTCCAGGCGCACGACGGCCGCCGCGGTCTCATCGCAGCTGGTTTCGATGCCAAGGAGCGTCAACGTCTTCATGGCGCTTGCTTCCTGCATTGCAGCGATCCTTGCAAACGAGAAACGCCAGCTTGACTCATTGAAGCCTCCGGTTCGACAACCGCGCGGGCGCAAAGTTGGGAGGAAGGCGGCATGCAAGGACTATCTGGGACGTTTCGAAGCCTATTGCCGGGCTCGGCGGCCGGTCTTCTGCTTGCCTCTTGCGCGACCAGCGCACCGCAGCCGACAGGCCCGACCGCAAACCTGGTCTTCAAAACAGGCACATTTCGCGACACCACTTTCACCACCGCCGACGCCGCCAATTGCCGCTCAACCCATATGGTGGCCTTCATCGATTCGATTTTTCACCGGGAAAAGACGATCCAGGTTCCCACGTCCGCGCGCTATTATCTGAGCTACTCTGCAACTCGGACCAAGGTCACGGGTGGCGAAACGGTTCTGGAGGCCTGCGAGGCCTCCTTCAGTTTCATCCCGGCGGAAAACACCGGCTACGATATTCAGGCGGTCACCGACGGCAAGCGATGTGGGATTGTGATCCGCGACGGCGCAGGCGCGCGGCCCGCCTCCATGAAGACCTATGATCTGACCACGGGAAATTCGCGCGATTCGCTCTGCAAGATGATCCTCCTGGAGTCAGGCCTCACCGAGAAATGACCGCAGTATCCAGTTCCAAACCCCGCC
>CAZJBC010000256.1:0-4350 GCA_964543805.1 uncultured Brevundimonas sp. | reverse complement strand
TGCGCCGGTTCAGGCCGACAAAGGCCGCCAGGGTGCCGAACAGCAGGACAAAGGGCAGCACCAGCACGATCACCGCCGGCGACTTCATCGACACCAGTCCGGCGATCCGGGTGAACGGCAAGTCCACCCGGCTGGCGACCTCGACAAAGTCCATCAGCAGGATGACCGAGCTGAGGATCGCGAAGGCGCCGGCCACGGCAAACAGGGTCTGGCCGAGCACATAGGTTTCAACGGCGGTCAGGCGAAAACGCATCTAGGCGGCCCCCGCCGTCGCCGCTTTCGCCGGCCAGGGAATGCGAAAGTGCGGTCCGTACACATAGGGTCCGAGGGCGAAAGCCAAGCCAGCGAGCGGAATCAGGTACTGCAGGATGTTGAGGGCCGGCGTGTGTCCGGCCGCTTCCTGGACGACAAAGCCCAGGATCCGCGTGGTGATGGCCACTGCCGACAGGGCCGCGACCCGCCGGGTATAGCCCATGCGGCTGAATCCGCCGCCCAGAATGGCGCTGATGGCGAAGGCCATAAAGGCCAGGTTGTAGAGCGGTCCGGCGATGCGGCTGTGAAACTCGGCCTTCATGGGTTTGCGATTCTTGCGACCCCAGTCGTCGTCCTTTGCCGGATGCAGCAGCTCGCTCATGTAGCGGTCCGAGGCCTTGGTGTTGCTGGTGTTGGCCTGGACCTGCATCGGCAGGTCGAAGGGCGAATCCTCAAAGGTCAGATAGCTCAGCTTGCCGTCGTCCGAGAGTGTCTGGCTGGTGGCGTTGTGCATCAGGATAACCGGCGCCCCGTCCTGTTTGGCCAGGCGGCCCTCGGCGGCGGTATAGGTGGTCGGACGAGCGTTCTGGGTTTCCTGGTAGATGAACAGGTTGTGCATCAGCCCGCCGCGATCGACGCTCTGGGCATAGACGGTCAGGCCGGGCGAAGGCTGGGTGAACTGGCCGGCCTGAACCAGGGTGGCGGCCAAGTCGGCGCGCGCGCGGGTGATCTCGTCGTGCATGTTGCGCGAGGCCATGGGCGCGACCCACAGATTGATGCCCAGGGTGATCAGCGACAGCCAGACGGCCAGGCGCATGGCCGGTGAAGCGACCCGCCAGGGGCTGACCCCGCCGGCGTAACAGACCACCACCTCCTGTTCTGTGTGCAGGCGATTGAGGGTGAGCAGGGCGGCGACGAAGGTTCCCAAGGGCACGATCAGCGAAATCATGCCGGGCACCGCCAGCAGGGTGACCTTCAGATAGACCCAGGCGCTCTGGCGCTGGTCGATGATCAGGTCCAGATGCGACAGGCTGGTTGACAGAATGCCCACGCCGCCCAGCGCCGCGATGGCCCACAGCGTGGGTCCCCGCAATTGCCGGAACAGGTAGCGTTCGATTTGTGGCATCGGGACCCAAGCGAGACGTCGTCGGACTCTTCTCTACACGCGGCCGGGCGGCTGCTACAACCGGCCCAAATGAGGGAGTAGAGACATGCGTATAGAATTCGTTGCGCCGCCGCGGATAGAGACCCTGGCGGGCGCAATTGTGGCCACGGCGTTCGAGGATGGCCTGTCGAGCGCGGCGGCCGCCATCGACAAGGCCTCGGACGGTGCGGTTTCACGGGCGATCACCAGCGGCCGGTTCAAGGGCAAGCCAGGCCAGAGCCTCGAAATCGTCGCGCCCGCCGCCGTCAAGGCGCAGCGCGTGCTGCTGGTCGGCGGCGGGTCTCGAGCCGAGTTGAAGGACGCGGCTCACGAGGCCGCGGCGGCCACGGCATACGGAGCCCTTAAGGCGAGCGGTTCGGACGTCATCACCCTCTATGCCGCCGACGGCGCAGCCTCGACCTGCGCCCATGCCGCCCTGGGCGTCGCCCTGGCCGCCTACCGATTTGACCGCTACCGGACAAAGGAAGCCGACGACAAGAAGCCGTCGGTCAAGGCTGTGCACATCGTCGCCGATGATCCTGTCGCCGCTGAAAAAGCCTGGGCGCCGCTCTCCGCCCTGGCCGACGGCGTGACTTTCACCCGCGATCTGGTGTCCGAGCCCGCCAATATTCTCTACCCCGTAGAGTTCGCGCGCCGGGTTAAGGCGCTGGAATCCCACGGCCTTTCGGTCGAGGTGCTGGGCGTGGCCGAGATGGAGAAGCTCGGCATGGGCTCACTGCTGGGCGTCGGCCAGGGCAGCCGCCGGGAAAGCCAGCTGGTGGTCATCCAGTGGCGCGGCGGCGACGCCAAGACCGCGCCGGTGGCCTTTGTCGGCAAGGGCGTCTGTTTCGACACCGGCGGCATTTCCATCAAGCCGGCCGACGGCATGGAAGACATGAAGTGGGACATGGCTGGCGCCGGCGCTGTGGCGGGGCTGATGCTGACGCTGGCGGCCCGCAAGGCGCGGGTCAATGCGGTGGGTATCCTCGGCATCGTCGAGAACATGCCGGACGGCAATGCGCAAAGGCCTGGCGACATCGTCACTTCGATGTCCGGCCAGACGATCGAGGTGATCAACACCGACGCCGAAGGCCGCCTCGTGCTGGCCGATGCGCTCTGGTACTGCCAGGATCGGTTCAAACCGAAATTCATGATCGACCTGGCGACCCTCACGGGCGCCATCATCATCTCGCTCGGCCAGGACGTGGCGGGATTGTTCAGCAATAACGACGACCTGGCGAAGAACCTTCTGGCGGCATCGGAGGCGTCGGGCGATGCCTTGTGGCGCATGCCCATGCCCAAGTCCTATGAGAAGAACCTGGAAAGTCTGGCCGCCGATATGAAAAACGTTGGGCCTCGCTATGGCGGCTCGATCACCGCGGCCCTGTTCATCCAGAAGTTCGTCAATGGCCTGCACTGGGCGCACCTGGATATCGCCGGCGTGGCCTGGAAGAAGCCGTCGTCGGTCCCGACCATCCCCGACGGCGCCAGCGGTTTTGGCGTGCGCCTGCTCGACCAGTTGGTGGCGGATTTCTATGAGGGGTAGACAGATGGCGGCTTTCCTTCTCCCCTTGCGGGAGAAGGTGGCGCCCGAAGGGCGTCGGATGAGGGGTCGCGCCGCGCTCTCATTCGTTGGTGGCCGTTCGGCGTGGCGCGGAGGGGCCGGCGCGACCCCTCATCCGGCCGCTGCGCGGCCACCTTCTCCCGCAAGGGGAGAAGGATAGTTGTGACCCAATCTCCCTGCGAGGTCTGGTTCTATCACCTGGAGCGATCCGGGCTGGATGAGACCTTGCCCGTGCTGCTGGAAAAGACCCTGGCCAGAGGCTGGCGGGCGCTGGTGCGGGCGCCCGATCCGCGCCGGCTGGACGATCTGGACCAGAGCCTTTGGACCTGGCGCGACGATTCCTTCCTGCCCCACGGACTGGAGAGCGAGCCGAACGCCGCCCGCCAGCCGGTGCTGCTGACCGCCGGCATGGACAACACCAACCAGGCCCAGGCCCTGTTCCTGCTGGACGGCGCCGAGGCCGGCCCGCTGGACGGTTATGAGCGCTGCATCGTGCTGTTCGACGGACGCGATCCCGAGGCGCTGAACGCCGCTCGCGGCCGCTGGAAGGCGTTCAAGGACGGCGGATCGACGGTGTCCTACTGGCAGGAAGACCCTGACAAGGGCTGGGAGAAAAAGGCGTGAAACAGTTGCTGATGGTCGTGGGCCTGGCCCTGACAACGCTGTCCTGCGCAGGGGCGGCCGAGACGCCGCCCGCGCCGGCTCCGACGCCGAAAGCGGCCCAGGACACCTGCGGCGTCGCCAAGCTCGAGTATCTGGTCGGGCGCAACAAGAGCGAGATCCCGCCAACGCCGGCGGGCGCGAACTGGCGCATCTATTGTTCCAGCTGCCTGGTGACGATGGATTACAGCCCGGCGCGGTTGGACATTGTCTTCGATGACAAGACGGGGATCGTGAAGGAAGTGAAATGCGGGTGAGACACTGAACGCGCGTCAGTTCAGCGCCGCCTCATGCGCCTCGGCCGCGGCCATCCACTCGGTTTCGGCGGCTTCGAGCTTTTCGGCCAGGCGGTCACGGCGGTCGCCCAGTTCGCCGGCTTTTTTCGGATCGGTGGCGTAGAGCTTGGGGTCCGACAGGGCCAGGTCCAGTTCCTCGACCTGTTTCGTCAGGCGCGCCAGCACCTCTTCGGCCGCCTCCAGCTTGCGTTTCAGCGGCGCGGCGGCCGGTTTGGGGGCCGGTTTAACGAAGGGCTCAGCGGCCGCCTTGGCCGGCGCGGGCTCGCGGTTCTGGGCTGGGGCGCGGGCCGCCACGCGGGCGCGGTCGAGGACGAACCTGGCGTAGGCGTCCATGTCGCCTTCGAAGGGTTTGACCGTTCCGTCCGCCGCCAGCCACAGGCGGTCGGCCACCAGCTCCATCAGCGAGCGGTCGTGGGTGATCAGGATCACCGCGC
>CAZJBC010000255.1:0-4365 GCA_964543805.1 uncultured Brevundimonas sp. | reverse complement strand
CCAGGGTGCCGCCGATCATGCCGGCGCCGATAAGGGCGATCTTCGCGCGAGCCATAGGTGTCTCCGGGTCTTGGTGTGGAAAAGCTTGCGCGCGGTCTAGACCCTGACGCGGCGACGGGCAAGGCGGAGCGGCCGCTCAGGGGATGGATTCAGGGACGCTGTTGTCCTGACGGCCCGGCCGCCTCCTACCCCATGTAGAAAGCATTCAGTTTGTGCCCCTCGCGGTCACGGAAGTAGGCGGCGTAGAAGTTGTCGCTGCGGGGACCGGGAGGGCCTTCGCAGGTTCCGCCATTTTCCAGCGCGATGGCATGGATACGGTCGACCTGTTCCTTGCTGCCCGCAGCCAGGGCCACCATGACGCCGTTGCCGACGCTGGCGGCCTTGCCGTCATACGGCTTGATCAGGCTGACCATGGGTCCAGCGCCGCCCCAGGCGATGAAGCCTGGAAATTCCATCTGGCGTGAGCCGCCCAGTTCCTTGGCCAGCGCGTCGTAGAACGGCGCTGAGCCTTCAAGGTCGTTGGTTCCAAGTGTCACATAACCGATCATGAAATCCTCCCGGGGGTTTTATAGGCAAGCTTTGACTCAATACGCTGACGGGGCCAATCCGGATTTGTCGCCGCCCGCTCACAGCGCTAGAAGCGCAGCGCCGATCGCAGAGGGGCCGCCATGACCAAGACCAACCCGGGCAACTATTTCGAGGACTTCCGCCTCGGCCAGGTCATTCGTCACGCCACGCCCCGGACGATTACGCAGGGCGATGTGGCGCTCTATGTCGCCTTTACCGGTTCGCGCTTCGCCGTCACCTCATCGGACGAGGTCGCCCGCGCGGCGGGCCTGGCGCGCAGCCCGGTCGATCCCCTGCTGGTCTTTCACATGGTGTTCGGCAAGTCGGTGCCTGACATTTCCCTGAACGCGGTGGCCAACCTGGGTTACGCCGACGGCCGGTTCCTGGCCCCCGTCTTTCCGGGCGACACGCTCGCCAGCACATCGGAAGTCATCGGCCTGAAGGAAAACTCCAACCGCAAGACCGGCGTTGTTTATGTGCGCACCACGGGGGTCAACCAGCGCGGTGAGGCGGTGCTGTCCTATGTGCGCTGGGTGATGGTGCGAAAAGGCGACGAAGCCGCGGAGGTCGTGGACCAGACGGTTCCCGCCCTGCCCGACGCCGTGGCGGCCGGCGACCTGATTCTGCCGCAAGGCCTGGATTTTTCGACCTATGATTTCACGCTCGGCGGCTCGGCTCACGCCTTTGAGGACTACGCGGTCGGCGAGCAAATCAACCACGTCGACGGCATGGCGATCGAAGAGGCCGAGCACGCCATGGCGACCAGGCTCTATCAGAACACCGCCAAGGTTCATTTCAACGCCTTTGAACGGGCCAAAGACCCCTCCGGGCGGCGGCTGGTCTATGGCGGCGTGGTGATCTCCACCGCCCGGGGCCTGGCTTTCAACGGGCTGGAGAACGCCGGCCTGATGCTGGGGATCAATGCCGGGCGCCATGTGAACCCCTATTTCGCCGGCGGCACGATCTTCGCCTGGTCCCAGGTGCTGGACAAGGCAGACCTGGGCGGCGCCGGCGCGCTTCGCCTGAGGCTGGTGGCCACAAAGGACAGGCCCTGCGCCGATTTTCCCGACAAGGACGCCGAGGGAAAATATCCGCCCGAGGTCATCCTTGATTTCGACTACTGGGCGGCTGTCCCCAAACGCCGATGAGCCCCTACGCCCTGCCCGCCGACATCGCCTCGGTCAGTACCGCCCTGGCGGACCTGACCCTGTGCGAGGCGCGGCTGATGAACGATGGGCGCTTTGTCTGGGTGATTCTGGTCCCCCGCCGGGCCGGCGCGGTCGAGATCGAAGACCTCCTGCCTGACGAGCGGGCCCAGTTGCTGGAAGAAGCGCTCGAGGCCGGCCGCCGCGTCCGCGCCATGGCCTCAGCCCTCGGTCGCCCGGCGGACAAGCTGAACATCGCCGCCCTGGGCAATGTCACGCCGGCGCTGCATGTGCATGTGATCGGCCGGCGGAAGGATGACGCGGCCTGGCCAAGGCCCGTGTGGGGGGTAGGTCAGGCTGAGCCTTGGGGAGCCAAGGATCTGGCGAAACTCGCCGCGATCTGGGCGGGCTTCTAGGGCCGCAGGCGTGGCGACTTGGACCGCGATTTCGACTTCGATCGCGACTTGCCCTTGGCCTTTGGTTTAGGGGTCGCCAGCGGCGGCGGGCCGGACGTCGACGGCGCCTCGGCGGCGGCGGTTTCGATCCCCTCGTCGCGCACCATCAACAGGGTTGAGGTCCGCCCCGCCAGCCGCAACTGACCCGTCCAGGCGCCGGAGCCATTGGCGTGAAGGCGCACCTGGTGCTCGGCGCCGGCCTCGCGGAAGGTCAGCACGGTGTCGCCGCCGCTCTCGGAGATCTGCTCGATGTATCCAGCCCCGGCCGCGCCGGTGACCCGCGGATCGCGCCAGGCGCCTTCGATGCGATCGGCGCCGGCGCCGGGGTCGGTGAACTGGAAGGCGTAGGAAACCACGCCGTCCGGCGTCTTGGCCAGCCAGCGGCCGTCCAGCGGCCCCTGGGCGTCCTGGGCGTTGCGGAAGGCGCTGAGCACGCGGTTGTCGTAGTCGCGGTCCGAGGCGTTCAGTCCGCCTTCCGGCTGGAGCACCGAATCGCCGACGTTGACGCCGGGCGCGGGCGCGGCAGGCGCCGGCAGTATTGGCGGCGCTGCTGGAGTCGGCGGATTGAGCAGATCGTCGATCGAGCGTGGCGGCGTCTGGGCGGCCGCGCCGGCGGCCGCCAGAATTGCCGACATCATCAGGGCGATGGCGATTCTCACCCGACCTTGAATACGCTCGATTGGCTCGCGATCAAGTCGCGGCCGCTGCGGTAATCGCCTCGTGAACGGCGACCAGCCGCTGCGCCTGGGCCAGATGCAGGCGTTCGGCCATGCGCCCCTCGACCCGGATCGCGCCCTTGCCGGCGTTTTCCGGCAGGGCGTAGGCGGCGATCACCGCCTGGGCGAAGGCGATCTCGGCGGCCGACGGCGAGAACACGCGGTTGCAGATCTCAACCTGGCGCGGGTGGATCAGGGTCTTGCCGTCGAAGCCGAAGTCGACCCCCTGCTCGCAGATGGCTTCCAGGCCCGCATCGTCATCGATATCGTTATAGACGCCGTCCAGGATCGTCAGATCGTAGGCCCGGGCGGCGGCGACGGCCAGTCCCAGGGCGGCGTGGAAGGGCTCGCGGCCTGGCGTCTGGCGCGCGCGCATTTCCTTGGCCAGGTCATTGGTGCCCATGACCCAGACGGAAAGGCGGCTGGATGTGCGGGCCGCGGCGATTTCCTCGAGGCGGAACAGCGACTGGCAGGTCTCGATCATCGCCCAAAGCCGGGTCTTGGCCGGCGCGGCGGCGAGGGCGGCGTCATATCGGGCGACGTCGGAGCCATCGTTGACCTTGGGAACCAGGATGCCATCGGGGGCGGCCTTGGTCGCGGCGGCCAGATCGTCGGCGCCCCAGGGGGTGTCCAGGCCGTTGACGCGGATGATCAGTTCGCGCCCGCCAAAGCCGCCCGCGGCGACCGCCTCGATCGCCTGGGCGCGGGCCATGTCCTTGGCCTCGGGCGCGACGGCGTCCTCCAGATCCAGGATCACCGCATCGCAAGGCAGGGAGCGGGCTTTCTCGATCGCCTTGGCGTTTGAGGCGGGCATGTACAGAGCGCTGCGGCGCGGGCGATGGGCGGTCATGGATCAGTGGTCTCCTTTGACCTGCCTCTTATCGGGCGTGAAAGGCGGGGCCAAGTCCGATCAGGGGTGGGCCAGGGTGTGGACGATCTGCCTGCGCAAGGCCGGGTCAGGCACATCGGGAATGGTGAAATCCCGGGCGGCGTCGCGCTGGAACCCGAGGCGGTCCATCACCGCCAGCGATTTGAGGTTGGTCTCGGCCGTGTAGGCCAGGACTTCGGGCAGGCCCAGCCGCGCAAAGGCGTCGTCGACGGTCGCGCGCGCGCCCTCGGTGGCGTAGCCGCATCCCCAGGTCGCAAAGCTCAGGCGCCAGCCGATCTCGAACCGGTCCGGCGGCGCAGGGCCTTTGGTCGGCATCAGGCCGATCGCGCCCAGGAAGACGCCGTCGGCGCGGCGCTCCACGGCCCAGCGGCCCAGGCCGGTGGTCTCGAACGCGGCCGTGGCCCGGTCGATGAAGCCGTCGGACTGGGCGCGGTCATAGGCGCCGCCGAGCCAGTCCATGACGCGGGGATCGGCGCAAAGGGCGGCGAAGGGCTCGCGATCGGCCTCGCGCCAGCGCCTTAGGATCAGGCGCGGGGTCTGGATCATTCCGGGCGTTTGGCCGTCAGGGCGCCGTAGAGATCAGGGCGGCGTTC
>CAZJBC010000254.1:0-4421 GCA_964543805.1 uncultured Brevundimonas sp. | reverse complement strand
TCCACTGCAAAACCTGCGACATCAAGGATCCGTCGCAGAACATCGTCTGGACCACGCCCGAGGGCGGCGGCGGGCCGAACTATCCGAACATGTAAGTCCCCCTTTTCAGGCGGGCTGAAAAGGACCAAACTCAGGGCATGAAATTCGTACCCTGTCTTGCCCTTATGCTGCCGCTTGCGGTGGCCATGCCAGCCATGGCCCAGACCACCGGGCCGCGCCCCGCCACCTCGCGCGCCGCCAGCCCCGCGCCCAATCCCTCGGCGCTCGCCCTCTATCTGGCCGGCAACGCCGCCATGGGCGACGGGCGCTATGATCTGGCTGAGGACTATTTCAGCCGGGCCGCGGATCTTTCCAGCGGTGATGCGCGCGACACCTTGCGCGAGGACGCCTTTGAGTCGGCCGTGCAGGCCGGCGACATTGTCCGCGCCGCCCAGCTGGCGCCCCAGAACACCACCGGCTCCCAGATCGCCCGCCAGCTCGGCCAGCTGGTCATCGCGGTTGACGCCATGGCCGGCAGCGATCCGCACAAGGCGCTCACCATCCTGTCCGGCACGGGCGTCGGCCAGCCGTTCCGCACTCCGGCGTTGATGCTGCGTCCCTGGGCCGCGGCCGCCGGGGGCGACAAGAACCCGCAGATCCCCGAGGCGCCGCCTCGCTCGGACGCCCTGACCCGGCTGTTCATGTCCTATAATCGCGCCATGCTGCTGGACTTCGGCGGTCACGCAGACCTGGCCGAACCGGCCTACAAGGACTTGATCACCCGCGCCCCGGAAATTCTTGAATTCCAGTTTTCCTACGCCGCCTTCCTGGAGCGCCAGGGCAGGGGACCGGACGCCCTGAAAATCTACGACGACATTCTCAAGGGCGAAGACGACAACGTCCGGGCGGCCCAGGGTCATGACCGGGTCACCCACAAACGCCCCGCCCCGCCCGCCCTGACCGCCAAGACCGGCGCCGCCCAGGCCCTGATCTCGTCGGGCAGTTCGGCCCTGACGCAGAACGATACGGACGCGGCGATGTCCTTCTTCTGGCTGGCCCTGCGGCTTGATCCGCGCCGCTCCGACGCCCTGTTCGCCGCCGCCTCCATCCAGGCCGGTTCCGGCGCGACGGTTTCCGCTCGCGCCAACTTCGACAAGATCCCCAAGGACGCGCCGGAATATGTCGATGCGCGGATCAGCGTCGCCGAGTCCTGGTTGACCGAACACGCCACTGACCGCGCCCTGGCGACGGCGCGCGAGACGGCTTCCAAGGCGCCCAACGATCTGAACGCCAAACAAAGCCTGGCCGGATTCCTGTCTGTGGCCGGCAAGCCGCAGGAAGCGGTGAGGGTCCTGTCCGAAGTGATCACCACCAAGGGCGTGGATGCGACCTGGAACCTCTATTTCGCGCGCGCCACCGCCTATAACGACATGGACGACTGGACCAGCGCCGAGAAGGATCTCAACAAGGCGCTCAGCCTGTCGCCCGACCAGCCGGAAGTGATGAACTACCTTGGCTATATGTGGGCTGATCGTGGCGAACATCTGCCGCAGGCCCTGGACATGCTGCAAAGGGCCGCCCGCGCCAAGCCGCAGGAAGGCGCCATCATCGATTCCCTCGGCTGGGTCTATTTCAAGATGGGCGACTACCCCAGGGCGATCGAAAACCTGGAAAAGGCCGTCGAGCTCGACGCCGCCGATCCTTCGGTCAACGACCATCTGGGCGACGCCTATCTGGGCGCCGGTCGCGGTCTCGAGGCCCTTTATCAATGGCAGCGCGTTCTGACCCTGCATCCGGAAGACAAGCTGAAGGCGGCGGTGACTCAGAAAATCAGCCGCGAGCAGGCTTCCCCCACGGTGGCGCGCGCCAGTGAACCGGCGCCCGTCACGCCGTGACGCTCCGCGCTTTCGCGCCCGCCAAGGTCAATCTCTATCTCCACGTCGGCCCCCAGGGTCTGGACGGCTATCATCCGCTGGAAAGCTGGATGGTGTTCGCCGATGTCGGCGACATGATCACGCTCGATCCTGGCAAGCCCTTTGGTCTTGACGTGACTGGGCCCTATGCCGGCGCGATATCGTCGGGCCCGGATAATCTGGTCCTCAAGGCTCGCGATGCGGCGATGGACACTCAGCAACACGTCCGCATCATGCAGTTCGGCCTTGTCCTCGAAAAGGTCTTGCCGCCCGCCTCGGGGATCGGCGGCGGGTCCAGCGATGCGGCCGCGACCTTGCGTCTGATGGGCGACTATCTAGCCTTGCCGGCTGAATGTCTGGCCGGGATAGCCGAAACGCTCGGCGCTGATGTGCCTGCCTGTCTGGCGGCGCGATCGCTCATTGCCCGGGGCCGGGGAGAAAGACTGTCGCCAGGCCCGGTCGCGCCGCAACTCAATGCGGTGCTGGTCAATCCGGGGGTCGAGACGGCGACCGGCGCAGTGTTCGCCCGGTTCGATCGCCTGCCGGCATCAGGCGCGATTGAAGCGACGCCGCCGCCTCGCATGGCAGGGGTGCAGGCTGTCGCCGGCTTCCTGGCCGCGACGCGCAATGATCTCGAAGCAGCGGCGAGGGACCTGCACCCGCAGATCGGAACGGTCCTGGCGGCCCTGTCTGGGGCGCCCGAAACACTGCTTGCCCGCATGTCCGGATCCGGAGCGACCTGTTTTGCCCTTTGCCGCGATGCCGTCGACGCGCAAGCCCTCGCCGCCCGCATCGCCGCCGGCCATCCGGACTGGTGGATCAGGACCTGCACGCTTTCCTGATCACGTAGCCGTGAACGACCGCAACGCTACGCTTGCTGAGACGCTACCCATCCAAGCGGGGCCATTCACGCGCCCTTGGAGACTTCCATGAAAATCATTACCTTTGCAGCGGCCGGCGCCGCCGGCCTGCTGTCCGCGGCCGCTGCCTACGCCCAGCCCTCGATCTATGACAAGCCCGCCACGCCCGCCGCTGCCTGGCCGGCCGATCCGGCCCTCGGCGCCGCCGCCAAGGACGCCACCGCCGCTTCAGCCGCCGCCGGCAACAAGACGGTCATCGACGGCCAAGCCCGCATTCCGGTCAATACGGATGTCGCGGTTACGGTCGGCATTCCGGTCGAGCTGATCACCAACGGGCCGGTCCCGGACACCGCAGCCAACCGCGCCCAGTACGGCGGACCGGACAGCAACGCCGGCGTTCGCACCAAGCCGGCTGGAAACTGATCGCCAGCCGGGATCACAAGCCGGTGATAGCGCGCAACGGTCAAGCTGCTTTGAACGCTAACACCGCATACGGCCTCTAAAGCCGACGGAGAAACTGCCATGATGATCAAGACATTAGCCCTCGGCGCGGCGCTCGCCAGCCTGACGATCGCCGGCGCGGCCCTGGCTCAGAACGCCTACGATAAGGACGGCATTCCGAACAGCAGTCCCACCTCGCCCGACACGGTCAATCCGATGCCGGACCGGACCTGGTCCGCCCCGGCGCCGACCCAAAACACGAACCTGCTCGAAAACCGCAATCTGGCTCCTGACGACCAGCAGGCCCGCACCCCCGTCAGCTCTGACGTGGCCGCGACCCTGGGTCTTCCGGTCCAGATCGTCACCAATGGTCCTGTCCCCGATACGGCCGCGAACCGCGCAAAATACGGCGGTCCGATGAGCCACGCGGGCAAGATGACGAAACCCGCCGGGAACTGATCCCCCTTTCCCCGGCGTTCGAGCTCGCGTCCCTCCCCCCGCGCGCGCTTGATGATGAAGTCGGCGGGCCCTATGGTCCGCCGACTTTTTCATGGCCATTTGGTTGTCGCGTTTTCGAACGACGAACCGGCTTCCACTTCGTCTGAAAACGCTTTAGCCGGGGCTCACCTTGTCAGACCGCAAACCTTTGTCGTTTCAGGACTTGATCCTGACGCTCCAGGCCTACTGGAGCCGTCAGGGCTGCGTGCTGCTCCAACCCTATGACATCGAGGTCGGCGCCGGCACCCTGCACCCGGCCACGGTTCTGCGCGCCCTTGGTCCGAAATCGTGGAAGGCAGCCTATGTCCAGCCCTCGCGCCGGCCGGGCGACGGGCGCTATGGCGAGAATCCCAACCGGCTGCAGCACTATTACCAGTACCAGGTGATCCTGAAGCCTAACCCTTCGAATTTGCAGGACCTTTACCTGGGCTCCCTGGCTGCGATCGGCATCGATCCGATGCTGCACGACATCCGCTTCGTCGAGGACGACTGGGAAAATCCCACCGTCGGCGCCTGGGGCCTGGGCTGGGAAGTCTGGTGCGACGGGATGGAAGTTTCCCAGTTCACCTACATGCAGCAGGTCGGCGGCCTCGATGTTGACCCGGTGGCGGGCGAGCTGACCTATGGGCTGGAGCGCCTGGCCATGTACGTCCAGGGCGTGGACAACGTCTATGACCTCGCCTTCAACGACCCCCAGAGCCCCGGTTTCAAGACCTATGGCGAGGTGTTC
>CAZJBC010000253.1:0-4432 GCA_964543805.1 uncultured Brevundimonas sp. | reverse complement strand
CGGCGTCGGCGTCATGCACCGGCACGCCCTGCGCCTCAAACATGGCCGCCGTCGTCGACTTGCCCATGCCGATCGAGCCGGTCAGACCGATGACCTTCACGCCCGCCACTCCAGCTGCGCCAGGGCCAGGGCGCGGACATCGACGCCAGCCGGCGGCTTTTGACCAAAGAAGGCCTCGAACGACGGAATCGCCTGGCCGATCAGCATTTCCAGCCCATCGACGACGCCCAGGCCGCGCGCCTTCGCCGCCGCCAGCAGGGGCGTGACCAGGGGCGCATAGACCATGTCCATGACCACCAGGTCGCCCGCCGCGCCGGAAAGATCGAGCCGGCGATCATCCTTGCCGCCCAGGCCTGCCGTCGCCGCGTTGATCAGCAGGCCGGCCCCCTCGAGCGCAGGCTCGAAATCCCAGCGCATGATGTCGGTGTCGAAGTCCAGCATCAGCTCGACCGCGAGCTGGTCGGCGCGCGCCGCGGTGCGGTTGACGATGCGGATCTCACGGCACCCAGCCGCCGCCAGCGCCGCCGCCGCCCCCTTGGCCGCCCCGCCGGCGCCCAGCAGCACAACGGGCCGGCCGATATAGTCCAGACCTGGCGCCTGGCGGTTCAGCGCATGGATCAGGCCAACCCCGTCGGTATTGCCGGCCCGGATGCCGCCCTCCTCAAAGACCAGCAGATTGGCGGCCCCGGCCAGCTGGGCCGCCTCACTGGCCGTATCGGCGGCGATCAGCGCCTGTTCCTTGAACGGCAGGGTGACATTCACCCCGCGCAGTCCATCGGCCAGGGCCTGGTTCAGAAAGGCTTCGAACCCGTCGGCGGCGATGTCGTAGAGCCCGTATTCGCCGTCGATCCCGGCCGCCTTCAGCCAGGCTGTGTGGATCAGCGGGCTGAGCGAGTGCCTAGCCGGAGAGCCGACAACGCCGGCGCGGATCGTCGTCATCGGGCCAGGACCCCTTCACGGCGCAAGGCATCGAGCAGGCCGACGAGCGGCAGGCCCAAGATGGCGAAATAGTCCCCGTCGATCCTTGAGAAGAGCTGAACGCCCTCCCCCTCCAGCTGGTAGCAACCCACCGAACTGAGCACCTGAGGATTGCGCGCCAGATAGCCGTCCAGCCAGGCGTCGGAAAACTCGCGCATGGTCAGGCTGGCGGTCACCGTTTCACGCCAGACAATCATGCCCTGGCGCGCCAGAACTACGGCCGAATGCAGATTGTGCGTGCGGCCGCGCAGCAGCCACAGGCGGGCGCGGGCCTCCTCCAGGGTACGGGCCTTGTCGAACAGCCGGCCCTCGTACTCCAGCGTCTGATCGGCGCCGATGACGAGAGCGGCGCTTCCCCCATAGACGGCGAGCGCCAGGGCCTTGCGCTCCGCCAACTCGCCGGCGATCTCGCGCGGCGCAAGATGGGCCAGCTCCAGCTTGGCCAGGTCCTCGTCCACGCCTGGAGAGGCTGTCTCAAACGCAACGCCCGCCCCCCGCAGCAGGTTAGCGCGCACCGTGCTTTGCGAGGCCAGGACCAGGCCGCTCATGTCAGAACTTCGACCTTGCCGCGCCCGGCGGTGAGCAGGTTGAGGATCGCGGCGGCGGTCTCTTCGACCGAGCGGCGGGTCACGTCAATCACCGGCCAGCCCTGCCGTTCATAGAGCCGGCGGGCGGCGATCACCTCGTCACGCACCGAATCGGCGTCGATATAGCTGCTCTCGCGGTCTTCCTTGAGCGACAGCAGCCGGTTGCGGCGGATCTGCACCAGCCGGTCCGGCGAGGCGGTCAGGCCGACCACCATGGCCCGCTTCAGATTCAGAAGGCCCTCGGGCAGGGGCGAGCCCGGCACCAGGGGGACATTGGCGGCCTTGACCCCGCGGTGGGCCAGATAGATGCAGGTCGGAGTCTTGGAGGTGCGCGAAATGCCAACCAGCACCACATCGGCATTGTCCAGGTCGTTGGCCGCCTGACCGTCGTCGTGGGCGATGGCGTAGTTCAGGGCCCCCATGCGGTTGAAATAGTCGTTGTCCAGATTGTGCTGGGCGCCGACCCGGGTCGAAACCGAGGCGCCCAGATAGCGGCCCATGGCCGAGATCAAAGGATCCAGCGCCGCCAGGCAGTCGACATGCAGCTCGGCGCAGGCTTTTTCCAGCCGCTCCCGCAGGCCCGGATCGACAATGGTGTGCAGAACCACGCCCGGAGCGTTGTCGATTTCCTCAATCACACGCGCCAGCTGTTTGTCCGACCGAACCAGGGGGTAGATATGCTCGATTGGCAGAACGTCTTCAAACCGCGCGCAGACCGCGCGGGCCATGGCGTTCAGAGTCTCGCCCGTGGAGTCGGACACGAGATGGATGTGAAAATAGGTGGCCAGGCGATTTGACGTCATGGGTCCCTATTTCGGGCCTTGCGGCCAGGTTGTCCACGCCGGCCTGTGGCCTAAAGGTTAATGAGGTCTTAACGGCCCGGGAACTTGTGCCCCGTTTTGGCGGTTTGAAACGGGCCGGTGGTAGGCCCGCTGTATGGCCGGGCCTGTTGTTGCGTTTTTTTCCCCGCCCTTGTCCCGGCGTGAACAAGCCGGCCGCCTGTTGTCCGGAGAACGGGGATTCACCGGACAATCCCCCGGCTCGGCAGGGAATCATCGCAGGATTCCATTGGTCTGCAGGTCCATCCTCGTTTTCCCCAGGTCGTGACAGGGCTGTGAACGAGGGTTGAAAATTTGCGGCAAAGTCAGGCTTGTCCACGGTATGCCCTGGCCATACTGCCCCTACCGATCTTTTTTTAAGACTTTCTTAAGGAAGAGAGCAGGCGGGGCTGATCCCCGGTCTTGATCAGGCGGGGCCTTGAGGACGGGGCCGTCAGGGGCTTTAAGGGCGCCATGATGGCTGATCAGACCAAACCCGCCCTGCTCCGCGCCCTGGCCGGCGAGACGCTTGTTCGTCCGCCGGTCTGGTTCATGCGCCAGGCGGGACGCACCCTGCCTGAGTACAAGGCTCTGCGGGAAACCGCGCCCGATTTCATCAGCTTTTGCCTGGACCCGAAGAAGGCCGCCGAGGCGACGCTGCAGCCCATGCGCCGTTTCCCCTTAAGCGCCGCCATCGTCTTCGCCGACATCCTGCTTTTGCCCCGCGCTCTGGGCCAGGAGGTCTGGTTCGAGGCAGGCGAGGGCCCCAAGCTTGCGCCCCTGCCGCCGATCGAAAAACTGGCGGCCGAGATTGAGGCCTCGACGGGCCGACTGGCCGCTGTCGGCGAAACCCTCAAGCTGGTCCGGGCCGAACTTGAGCCCAGCCGCGCCCTGATCGGTTTCGCCGGCGCGCCCTGGACGGTGGCGACCTATATGCTGGAAGGCGGCTCGTCGGATCGCGAACGGGCCCGGACCTATGCCTACACCCATCCGAAGGAACTGGACGCTCTGATCGATGTGCTCATCGACGGCACGGTGCGCTACATGGCGATGCAGGCCCATAGCGGCGCCCAGGTGCTGAAAATCTTTGAAAGCTGGGCCGAAAACCTGCCGCAGGATCTGTTTGAGCGCCTGGTGATCGGCCCGCACGCCCGGATCGTGAAGGGCCTGAGAGCCGCCGGGATCACCGTTCCGATTATCGGTTTTCCGCGCGGCGCCTCCAGCCTGGCCGAAGTCTATGCAGACCGGTCGGGCGTTGACTGCATCGCCCTGGATGTAGGGGCCGCGGCCGACGCCGGCAAGCGCATCCAGAAGACCAAGACCATTCAGGGCAATCTTGATCCCCTGCTGCTGCGCGCCGGCGGCCCGGCCCTGGACGCGCGCATCGACCAGTTGATCGGACAGTGGGGCTCAGGCCCCTATATCTTCAACCTGGGTCACGGACTGTTGCCCGACACCCCGATCCCTCACATCGAGCAGGCCCTGGCCCGCATTACGGGCGCCTGACATCATGCCCGCGCGCAAGGTCGCCGTCGTCCTGTTCAATCTCGGCGGGCCCGACAGCCCCGAGGCGGTGCGCCCGTTCCTCAGCAACCTGTTCAACGATCCGGCCATCATCACCCTGCCCAGCCCGACACGGCAGGTGCTGGCCTGGCTGATCTCGACCACCCGGGCCAAGCCGTCGGGCGCAAACTACGCTTTGATGGGCGGCGCCTCGCCTCTGCTGGCCGAAACGAAGGTCCAGGCCGAGGCCCTGAACCTCGAACTGCAGAAGCGCCTTAAGACCCAACAGGCCCGCATCTTCATCGCCATGCGCTACTGGCATCCGATGACGGATGAAGTCGCCCGCGACGTCGCCGACTATGCGCCCGACGACATCATTCTGCTGCCGCTTTATCCGCAGTATTCGACCACCACCACCCGCTCGTCGGTCAAGGCCTGGAAGGCCGCCTACAAGGGCTCCGGCAGCGTGCGCGAGATCTGCTGTTATCCCGTCCAGCCTGACTTCATCGCCGCCCACGCCGACGGGGTGGCGGCGGCGCGCAAGGC
>CAZJBC010000252.1:0-4438 GCA_964543805.1 uncultured Brevundimonas sp. | reverse complement strand
GCCTGCGAGGATGGCGTCCAGGCGGCCTTCGCGTTCAATGGCGACGTTTATCTGGGGCTCGACGCGCGAAGCCTGGACCGCAAAGCCCTGGCCTGGGCACAGGATCATGTGCGAATTCTGTCCGGCCTTTACGGCGTCCTGCGGCCGCTGGACGCCGTGCAGGCCTATCGGCTGGAAATGGGCGTGGCCTTGCGCACCCGCCGGGGGCGGACCCTTTATCAGTTCTGGAAGGCGCCGGTCGCCCGTGCGCTGAAGGCGGCCGCGGCGGGCCACGCCGACCCAACTCTGGTCAATCTGGCCAGCCAGGAATACTTCGGCGCTGTCGATGTGGACGCTCTGGGGCTGCCGGTCGTGACCTGCCACTTTCGCGAGGACCATGAGGGTCTGTCGCGGGTCATTTCCTTCTACGCCAAGCGCGCCCGTGGCCTGATGGCCCGCTACGCCATCGAACGGCGCATCGACCGGGCCGAAGATCTGAAGAGGTTCAATCTGGAGGACTATGCCTTCCAGCCCGCTCTGTCCGGACCCTGTGACTGGGTGTTTTCCCGTCGCCAGCCGCCGCTCAAGTCTCGCTGACGGCAAAGAAAAACGCGACGCCCGTACGGACGCCGCGTTGATCCAAATTCCGTATGCCGAAAGCCTAGTGGCTGACGGTGTCCTTGTTGCGCGAGTCGGCTTCGATCAGGAGAAGCGTCGCAAGAACGAGGAAGGCGACCGTGGCTTTCTTGAAGCCCTTGTCGTCGTAGTCTTTACCGAACTGGGCTGAGTTGCTGTCGGAAGCCGACACCAGGCCCGTGCCCGAAGCACAGGGCGAGGTCGCACCGACCGTGAGCATGGCCTGCGGCTTCATCGCGATGACGCAGCCATCGGCGAATTTCACGCTGGCGGTGCCGTCCCGGGAAACAACTCGATCGCCCACGTTCAGGACTGTGGAGGTGGTGGCCGGCGAGAACCGGCCGCTCTGGCTGGCGACGACCGAACCGCTGACGCTGCTGATCTGAGCAGCGGCCGTGGCGGCGGAAGCTTGTCCGGCAAGCATAATCCCCACGGCGACCAGCGCCACTATCTTACCGTTCATAGAACCCTCCAAAAAACAGATTCCTCGCGAGAGGTGAGTTGTTTTGCCACAGAGAAATTTGGATAACAATCCCTCTTGTAGCGGTGTTCGGTGAAATCTGACGCCCTTAGGTAGCGGTTTGATTAACTTCGAGTGACAAACGCGCAACCATCCGAACCGTTCCTTCCGAACCGAATAATTTCGCCGCCGATTGAGCGCGCGGCCGTCTTGCGGCATTGAAACCCTGCGGTCCGCTGGCGAACGCCCATAATAACGCGGCCCAACGAGGAGGGTTCAACCTATGACTTACAAGCCTTTCGACCTGACCGGAAAGGTCAGCCTGATCACCGGCGGTAACGGCGGCATCGGCTTTGGCATGACCGAGGCCCTGGCCCAGGCCGGGTCCGATGTGGTGATCTGGGGCTCGAACCCCGACAAGAACGCCGACGCCGAGGCGCGTCTGAAAGGCGTGGGCGTACGGGTTTTGACCCAAAGGGTGGATGTGTCCGATGAGGCGGCCATTGATACGGCGATGAGCGAGGCTGTCGAAAAAATGGGCAGGCTCGACACGGTGATCGCCAACGCCGGCATCGGGATCAAGGGAAGGCCGTTCATCGACATCCCTACCGAGGACTACCGCAAGATTCTGGCGGTCAATCTGGACGGGGTTTTCTTCACCTTCCGCGCCGCCTGCCGTCACATGGTCGAGCGCGCCAACGCCGGCGATCCGGGCGGCAGCCTGGTGGCGATCTCGTCCCTGTCGGCCATCGACGGCGCCGCGCGCAATGAGCACTACGCGGCCACCAAGGGCGCCCTTCTGGCCATGATCAAGGGCATCGCCGTCGAGCACGCCCGTTATGGCGTACGCGCCAATTCGGTGCTGCCCGGCTGGATCGCCACCGACATGACCAAAAAGTCCCAGGAGAGCGACGTCTTCAACGACAAGGTCATCAAGCGCGTCCCCATGCGCCGCTGGGGCGAGCCCGCCGATTTCGGCGGCATGGCGGTCTATCTGGCCTCGGACGCCTCCAGCTTCCACACCGGCGATCAGATGCTGATCGACGGTGGGTATGCGATTTTCTGATCAATTTCCCGGCGGGGCGCTGACCGGCGCTCGCGGCAGCAGCGCGTCCGCAAGCTCGCTCGCTTCGCAATATTGCGGTCTCGGCTCTGGATGGCGGTCGATGCCGTTGACGACCCGAACGCCGCACGTCGTGGGGGAGACGCCCGCCGCAACGGCCTGGCATGAAACTTCACAGCTTTTGTTTGTCGTCCGATAGCCGCGCACGATCAGTTCGACGCCCGGCTTCAGCCATTCCCGCGCCCTGGCTTTCTCGAGGTGGGCGTCAGGGTCTGCGATAGAAATTCTCCAACTCTCGGCATTCAGGCCGGGCCTTGGAACCGTCATGTCCACCCAGGCCCCCGGATTGGTCCAATCGACATTCACCACCGAACCCTTCAGTAGGACGGGGGCGTTCCCGTCAATCTGGCTGCGCTCGACAGGTTCATCGCGCCGCGGCCCGCACGGCGTTGGGAACGGGTAGGTCAGTTTGCACCCGTGAAGGAAGGTGATGTCGTTCATCGCCGCCTTGCAGCCCTGGTTGCAGTTCCTGTCCTTCATGCGGTGAGCACGAACAACGATCTCCGTCCCAGCCTTCAGCATGTTCCGGTCAAGGCCCATACGCAGCATGGAATTGGGAGTTCCGCCTCGAATGATCCAGGGCCCGACCGGCAGTCCGGCCGGCTCTGCCTGTGAAACGCTCATGTGAACGTAGGTATGGGGATTGGTCCAGTCGACGCTGATCACCACGCCCTGCAACACCACCGGCGCGTTTTGATCGACGTCGTCATTGGTCGGTGCGCTGACTTGGGCAAGGCTGGCGCTGGCCAGCAACGCGCAAAGGGCCAAACATAGGACGAAGGGCGCCAGACGCATGTCCGGTCTCCTGGCAGAATTCCAGTCGCCCTGGGATTGATTCCTAAACCGGGTTCAGCCGGCTGTCACTACCCTTGCGGAGACGCCTTTGCGGCGCCCCCGCAAGCCGTCTCTACCGCGCTGCCGTATTTCCCTTGGCCGCTGCCTCATCAGCCCGGGCGCCGGCCAGGATGTCGGCCAGGGCGTAGTTGCCTTCGTGGCAGGCGTACTCAAACACCGGGCCCTTGGAGCGTCCAAATTCGTACTCGCCGCCCCAGGCCTGGTCCCAGATCGTCGGGTCCTCGACCTTGAACTGGTAGAGCAGCCGGTCGGGCGCCACGCGGGTGAACTTCTCGGTGACCTTCAGGTTCTGCCACGAGCCGCGCAGGGCCTGGGACTGCGGGAAGTTGGTGGTCTCGACGACCAGGGTGTCGCCCTCATAGTGGCCGATCGAATCGCCCATATAGGGGCGAATGCCGTCGGTGCGGTGTTTGGCGTTCAGGCGAACGATCTTCACGTCGTGGACCATCTCGACCCAGATGCCGACCGAGTCCTTGCCCTGCACGAACTGGTAATTGCTGTTGTAGAGCTGCGGTCCCATGACCGGGCCGGAGCTTTGGCCGAACGACATGATGCAGCGCTCTGGCAGCGAGCGGTTTTCCGGATTGTCGAACTGGCCGCCGCGCGCCGCGCCGCCGGCGCCCGCTCCGCCGCCGCCGCGTCCGCCACCGCCACGACCGCCGCCCGCGCCACCGCGGGCCGCCGCCGGAACATCATCGCCTTCGCTGGGCGCAACCACGACCCGGCCGGTGTTGACCACCACCCCCGCCTTGGGGGCCGGCACGCGGCCGTTGGCCGGATAGGTGATGAATGAGGTTCTGGGCTCGCCATGCACCCGCATGACCACATCGCCCGGATCGGTGAAGCCGGCGTTATAGCCGCAGCCGACGCCGGAGAAGCCCTTGACGTCGCAGGTCTGGTTGACCTGCTGGGTGGACAGAGACGGATCGGTCGGCAGGTTGCCCTGCGCCACCTGGGCGACGCTATCGCTTTCCAGCGCCGCGACCTCGGCGGGCGTCATGACCAGGCGATCGCCGTATTTGGTGTCGCGTTCAAGCCGGGTCAGGGACGAGTTGGTCCAGGCCCCGTTGATGTCGGGCTGGCCGAAATTGTTCTTCGGCGCCTTGTATGCCTGGGCCGAGATGGCGGGCGCGGCGGCGACGAGAATCGCCCCGGCCAGAAACAGTCCCATGGAATGCATACGGTTCATCGTCGTCTCCTCCGGTCTGCCGGTTCTGTTGACCGGCCTTTCAGGCATCTAAGTCCCGTCCGGCGAAAATGACAACGCCTCAGGCGGGTTAGCGTGCGGCCCTGGGACTGGTCGCTTCCTTTTCAGCCGCCCGGGCGCCGGCCATCACATCGGCAAGGGCGTAGTTGCCCTCGTGACAGGCGTATTCATAAACGCC
>CAZJBC010000251.1:0-4461 GCA_964543805.1 uncultured Brevundimonas sp. | reverse complement strand
CACACGCAAAGAATTTTTGGGGTGGGGCGCGCGGGATTATTTTTTTTGTGAGGCGGGATGTGTGGGATCTGAGCTGTCGGGACTGGGAACGGCGGATCCGCGAGGGGCGGTCGCTGATTCCGGCGCTGCCGCTGGACCAGGCGCGGGCGGATAAGGGCGTTCAGATCTTCGACCGGCTGAAGCTGCCGGATGTCCCGGGTACGCCGACCATGGCCGAGGCCTCCGGGCCCTGGCTGCGCGAGTTCGTCGGCGCGCTGTTCGGCTGCTTCGAGCCAGGCGGCGCGGAGCGGATGATCCATGAGTTCCTGCTCATGGTGCCGAAGAAGAACAACAAGACCACCGGCGCCGCGGCGATCGCCGTCGCCGCCCTCTTGGAGAACAAGCGGCCGCGGGCGAGCTTCCTGCTGGTCGGCCCGACCCAGCTCATCGCCGACACCGGCTTCGACCAGGCGGTCGGGATGGTCGAGGCGGACGACGACCTGAAGAACCACCGTCTCCACGTCCAGGCGCACAAGAAGACGATCACCGTCCGGAAACCTGGCAGCGCCGCGACGCTGAAAGTGAAGACATTCGACACCGACGTCCTCACGGGTGCGAAGCCGGTCGGCGTCATCATCGACGAGCTGCACGAGCTCGGCACCATGGCGGATGCCGCCGAGGTGATCCGCCAGCTCCGCTCTGGCATCATCGCGAACCCGGAGGGGTTCCTGCTGTTCATCACCACGCAATCGCCGAAGCCGCCGGCGGGCGTCTTCGAGGCCGAGCTGAAGAAGGCGAGAGCGATCCGCGACGGCACCCGCAAGGGTGACATGCTTCCGGTGCTCTACGAGTTCCCGGAATCGATGACGAAGAATTCCGACGCCTGGCGCGACGTCGCGAACTGGCCGATGGTCAACCCGAACATCGGGCGCTCGATCGACGTCGAGCGCCTGGTCAAGCTCTACGAGGAGGCCGTCGATAAGGGCGATGCCGAGGTCCGCTCCTGGGCCTCCCAGCATCTCAACATCGAGATCGGCATCGCGCTGCGCAGCGACCGCTGGGCGGGTGCCGACTATTGGGAGTCGAAGGCGGATCCGGCGCTGCGCGATCTCGCCGTCCTGCTGGCGCGCTGCGAGGTCGCGGTGATCGGCGGCGACGGCGGCGGCCTCGACGATCTCCTCGGGCTCGCCGTCATGGGCCGCGAGATCGGGACCCGGCGCTGGCTGCTGTGGAACCACGCCTGGTGCGACCGCGGCGTCCTCACCCTCCGGAAGGAGATCGCGCCGCAGCTGCTGGATCTCGAGGCCGAGGGCACCCTCACCATCACGGACGAGGTCGGCGAGGACGTCGAGCAGGTCGGCGAGATCGTCGAACAGGTCGTGGACAGCGGGCTGCTGCCGGAGAAGCGCGGCATCGGGCTCGATCCCGTTGGGATCTCCGAGGTGGTGGACGAGCTCGGCCGCCGCAACATCCCGGCCGAGAGCGAGCTCATTGCCGGCATCAGCCAGGGCTGGAAACTGAACAACGCCATCGTCACCCTGGCGCGCAAGCTGAAGAAGGGCGACTGCATCCACGGCGGCACCAAGCTGATGGCCTGGTGCGTCGGCAATGCGAAGGTCGAGCCCCGCGGCAACGCCCAGATCATCACCAAGCAGGCCTCGGGCAAGGCGAAGATCGACCCCTTCATGGCGACCTTGAACGCGGTCTCGCTGATGGCGCTCAACCCGGAAGCCTCGAAGGTGCCGTCGATCTATACCGACGTCGAGAAACGCCCCGAAGGGCTGTTGATCCTGGGTTAGCGAGGGCGCGCCGGATGGGATTGTTCAGCCGCCGCCGGAAGCCCGCGATCGAGACCAGGTCGAGCAGCTCGACCGATCCCGACTTCTGGCCGCTGCTGGGTGCGGCGCCCTCGGCGACCGGCATGATGATCAGCCAGCAGACCGCGATGTCGGTCTCCGCGGTCTATGCCTGCGTCACGATCCGGTCGGAAGACACCGCGCGCTGCCGCCCCGCCCTTTGGAAGCCGGCGCCGGACGGCAGCCGCGTCGAGGTCAAGGACCATCCGGTCGCGAAACTGCTGAAGCGCCCGAACGACGTGCAGACCTGGAACGAGTTCTGCCTGCAGATGGAGGCGGCCTGCCTGCTGCGGGGCAACGCCTATGCCGCGATCAAGCGCGATCCCCGCGGCAAGCCGCTGCAGCTGATCCCGATCAATCCCGACGCCGTCACCGTGATGGAAGCACCGGACGGTTCGATCTTCTACAGCGTCAGCCGGATCGGCTACTGGCAGATCGCGATGCTCAGCGAGTTCCCGACCTGGATCCCGGCCGAGGACATCTTTCATCTCCGCGGTCTCTCGTTCAACGCGCTGGTCGCCGCCTCGACGATCTATCTGGCGAAAGACGCGATCGGCCTCTCCATGGGCTTTGAACAGCAATCCGCCCGCTGGATGAAGAACGGCGCCCGGCCGAGCATCGTGCTGGAGACGCTGAAGACGCTGTCCAACGATGCCGCCGAGCGGCTGAAGAAATCCTGGAACAGCCTGTTCGGCGGGATCCAGAACACCGGCCAGACCGCGGTCCTCGAGGAAGGCCTCACCGCGAAGATCCTGAACCTCACCGCGGAGGACCTCGAGTTCCTGGCGCAGCGGCAGAACCAGGTCGAGGAGATCGCGCGTTTCTACCGGGTTCCGCCGCACAAGCTGGCGAAGACCGACGGCCTCCGCGGCCTCAACCTCCCGCAGGCCGACCAGTAATACGTCAACGACGCCATCATGCCGGCGCTGGAGCGCTGGGAACAGAAGTTCGCCTTCGTCTTCGGTCTCGACGATCAGGGCCTGGAGGTCGATTTCGACGAGGCCAACCTGCTGCGCGCCGACATCACCACCCGCTACAACAACTATCGGATCGGCCTGCTTTCCGGGATCGTCTCGACCAACGAAGTCCGCCGCGCCGAGAAGCTCGCCCCGGTGCCGGGCGGCGACGAGGTCCGGGCCCCCGTCAACATGGCCACCCTCGGCAGCGACATGACCGGCACCGCGCCCGACGGCGCCGGCAAGCCCGCGGCGGGGGAACTGCCCGCCGATTCCGTTCCGACCAGCTGATCACCGCGCAACCCTTCCCCAGGACACCCGCACATGCCGAAACGATTGGTGGACATTGCCGAGTTCCGCGCCGGCGTGAGCGCCGGCAACCTGCGCCCGAAGACCGCGGTGCGCCTGGCGGTGCAGGGCGAGATCGCGCCGGCCCAGGATTCCCGTGTCATCCGGTTCTGCTTCAGCGACGACAGCGTCGACCGCTACGGCGATACCATCGATGCGCGCGGCTGGGCACTGGACGCCTTCCTGGCCAACCCGGTCTGCCTGTTCGGGCATGACGCGGAATCGGTCGAGAACGTGATCGGCCGGGCCGTCAAGGTCTGGGTCGAGGGCAGCCGGCTGATGGGCGACGTCGAGTTCGCCGCGGCCGACGTCAATCCGGCGGCCGAAACCGTCTACCAGATGCTGAAGGCCGGCTATCTCAACACGGTCAGCGTCGGCTTCCAGCCGATCGAATGGGCTCTGACCAAGGACAAGGCACGGCCCGGCGGCATCGACTTCAAGAAGCAGGAGCTGCTGGAGATCTCGGTGGTGCCGATCCCGGCCAATCCGAACGCGGTGATCCAGGCGCGCGCCGCCGGCCTCGACGTCGATCGGCTCGCGCTGGAGCCGGCGCCGGCCCCGCAGCCGAAACAGCGCAAGATGGTCAAGCGCAATCTCTACGACGTCGGCTTCCTCGCGATGATTCTCAGCGACCTCGGTTGGCTCGAGGACATGGTCGAATGGGAGGCCGCGATCGAGGAGGATGGCAGTCCGGTGCCGCAGATGCTGCTCGACGCCATGGCGGCACTCGGGCAGGCGCTGATCGCGATGACGATCGAGGAGGTCAGCGAGCTGCTCGCGGATGACGACGCGGAGGCCGAACCGTTGGATGTCGTAAGCGACGTCGTTGAGCTTGACGCCGCCGCCGTGCGCCGCAAGGCCTTCACGCTGTTCCGTGCGCTGCCTGTCACGGCACTCCCGGGCTTCGCGGCGGCGATGCAGGCGCATCTGCGGCGCAAGCTGCTGCACATCGAGATCAAGGATGCCGCGCCGATCGAGATCCGCGCCGGCAAGGTGCTCAGCGCCGCGAACGAGCAGACGCTCCGCGACGCCCACGGCATGATGACCGAGGCCTGCGGCATGGTGCTCGGCGTCTGCGACCAGGCCACCGGCGGCGCCGATGCCACGACGGAGGATAAGTCCGCCGAAGCCCGCGGCCGCCGCGCCAAGGCGCTGCGGCTGCTCAGCACGAAACACCAGGCGGCCGAGTAGCCGCGCAAACCTTCCTCTCCCAACCTGGCGAGGACCGTCGCCGCCTCCCGGCGGCATCAACCATGCTCAAAGTAGCGCACCTTGATATCCCTTGCTTATATTCGCCTGGCCCTGGGCGTGGCGATCGACGA
>CAZJBC010000250.1:0-4465 GCA_964543805.1 uncultured Brevundimonas sp. | reverse complement strand
GCCCGCGCCGCTTCCGGCGCCGAGCCGGCGGCCATCGCCCGCGACCAGGCCTATATCGGCGTGATGATCGACGACCTGGTCACCCGCGGGGTCACCGAGCCCTATCGCATGTTCACCAGCCGGGCCGAGTTTCGCCTGATCCTGCGCGCCGACAACGCCGACCAGCGCCTGACGCCGCTGGGCGTGGCGCTTGGCTGCGTCGGAAGCGAACGCGCCAAAGTCTTTGCCGAAAAGGCCGCGGCGCTCGAGGCAGCCCGCGCCGAGGCCGCCGCCCTCACCTTGTCGCCCGCCCAGGCCAATGACGCCGGCTTCAAGGTCAACGCTGATGGCCAGCGCCGCGGTCTGACCCAGCTGCTGGCCTATCCGGACATCACCTTTGATCAGCTGGCCGTGGTGTGGCCGCAGATCGCAGCCTGGCCGCCGGCGATCCGCGAGCAGGTAGAAATCGACGCGACCTACGCCGGCTATCTGGATCGCCAGGCCGCCGACGTCGCCGCCTTCCGGCGCGATGAGGATCTGCGTCTGCCGGCCGATCTCGACTATGCCGCTATCGGCGGGCTTTCCAACGAGGCCCGCACCAAGCTTTCGACCATCCGCCCTTCTACGCTCGGCCAGGCCGGGCGGATCGAAGGCATCACCCCCGGCGCCCTGACCGCCCTGCTTGCCCATGTCCGACGCGCCCGCGCTGCTTGATCCCGCACCCCAGGTAACTGACGCGACGAGCTTTGCCGCCGCGACCGATGCGAGCGCGGCGCAGATGGCGGATTTGCAGGCCTTTGCGGCCCTGCTGGCCGAATGGAACGAGAAGATGAACCTGGTCGGGCCCTCGGCCCTGGCCGAATTCTGGTCTCGCCACGCCTGGGACAGCGCCCAGCTGCTGCGCTTGGCGCCGCAGGCGGAAGTTTGGGCCGATCTGGGGGCCGGCGCCGGCTTTCCGGGCATCGTCATCGCCATCTTCCTGAAAGGCCGTGAAGGCGCTCAAGTCCATCTGATCGAAAGCATGACCAAGCGTTGCCGCTTCCTGGAAGCGGTGGTCGAGGCGCTCGACTTGCCGGCCGCGGTTCACAATGAGCGGGCGGAAGATTTGAAGCTGGTGGTGGATATTGTCACCGCCCGGGCATGCGCGCGGCTTGTTCGCCTGCTAGGGTATGCCCGGCCCTACCTGAAAGGCGGGGCGACCGGATTGTTCCTGAAGGGGCGCGACGGGACCGCCGAGATCGAAGAGGCCAAGGCGGCTTGGATCTTCGATTACAGCCTGGCGCCCAGCCTCAGCGATTCCTCCGGTCAGATCGTCATTGTCAAAGGGACTGTCCGTGAGCGTTAAATCCCAGGCCCTGCGCGTTCTGTCGGTGTCGAACCAGAAGGGCGGCGTCGGCAAGACCACCACGGCCATCAACCTGGGCACCGCCCTGGCCGCGGTCGGCGAGCGCGTGCTGATCATCGATCTGGATCCGCAAGGCAACGCCACCACCGGTCTGGGCGTGCCTCGCCACGACCGCAAGATCACCAGCTATGACGTGCTGTTGGGCGAAAGCGAGCTGCTGGACGCTGCTGTACAGACGGCGATCACCGGACTTTATATCGCCCCGTCCGACCCGGATCTTTCTGGCGTCGAACTGGAACTGGCCAATGATTCGCGCCGCTCGTTCCGGCTGAAGGACGCGCTGGGGCCCCTGCGCGACCAGACCGGGCCGGATCGATTCACCTATGTGCTGATCGACTGTCCGCCCTCGCTGAACGTGCTGACCGTCAACGCCATGGCCGCCGCTGACGCGGTGCTGGTGCCGCTGCAGTGCGAGTTCTTCGCCCTGGAAGGCCTGAGTCAGCTGGTCCGCACCGTTGAGCTGGTGCGCTCCAGCCTCAATCCAAAGATTGAAATCCAGGGCATTGTTCTGACCATGTTCGACAAGCGCAACAGCCTGTCAGGCCAGGTCGAGAGCGATGTGCGCGCCCATTTCGGCGACAAGGTCTATCACACGCGAATTCCAAGAAACGTCAGGGTTTCCGAGGCGCCGTCGTTCGGCAAGCCGGCCCTGATCTATGACCTGGCCTGCGCGGGCAGCCAGGCTTATCTGAAGCTGGCCCGCGAACTTGTCAGTCAGGAAAGGGCCCGTCAGGCGCGCGCGGCCTGAGGGGAGGGGTAGGGGATTTCGATGGCGGATCAGAAACGCGGCCTTGGCCGGGGACTTTCGGCCCTGCTGGGCGAGAATACCGAAGCGCCGGCGGCCGCTTCCGGCGATGGCCGCCGGATGGCGCCGATCGAGCTGATCCGGCGCAATCCCGACCAGCCGCGCCGCATCTTCACCGAAAGCGAAATCGAGGAACTGGCCGAGTCCATCCGCAGGCGCGGGCTACTTCAGCCGATCCTTGTGCGGCCGGTGGCCGGCGCGCCCGGTGAATTCCAGATCGTCGCTGGCGAGCGGCGCTGGCGGGCGGCGCAACGGGCCGGCGAGCGGGAAATCCCCATCGTGGTGCGCGACCTGGATGACGGCGAGGCCCTGGAAATCGCCATTCTCGAAAACGTCCAGCGCTCGGACCTCAATGCGCTGGAAGAGGCGCAAGGCTACCGCAACCTGATCGATAATTTCGGCCGCACCCAGGAAGCCATCGCCGAGACCATCGGCAAGAGCCGCAGCCACGTGGCCAACACCGTGCGCCTGCTCACCCTGCCGCAATCGGTGCAGGACATGGTGCTGTCGGGCAAGCTGTCGGCCGGTCACGCCCGGGCGGTGCTGGGCTCGGATAATCCCGAGGCCATGGCGCGGCGCATCGTCGAGCAGGGCCTGAATGTCCGCGGCGCCGAGGCCCTCGCCAAGGAAGGCGGCGGAAAACGCGCCGCTACGGCCGGCTCCATCGACACCCAGGCCTTCGAAAAGGCGCTCTCCGACCGGCTGGGTCTGAAGGTCGAGATCCGCGACAAGGATGGCAAGGGCTCGCTTCGCATCCACTATCGCACGCTCGAGCAGCTGGAAGACGTCTGCAAGAAGCTCGCGCCGGGGGCCTAAAGCCCCAACCGGCGGGCCTTCCCCGCGATGGACAGAGCCAGCCGCTCGGCGATCAGTTCGTCCGGGCTGCCGGTCTGCTTGCAGGCCCGGTCGGCGTTCAGCACTTCGGCGGAGAGGCCGTCCAGCGCCTTGAGAGGCCAGGCGCGGGCCTGTCGCAGAAATTCACGCTCGCTTTTCCAGAACACCCCGGCCGATTTGGCGGCTTCGGCCAGGCCGGCGCCCGCCGCATGGAGCGTGAGCGCCTTTCGCAGGCGGGCCAGGTGCTGACCCATGGCCCGCACCGCCGCGGGCCCGGCCTCGCCTTCCAGCGCCGCGCGGCGAAGCCCGGCCTGGGCCGCCTTCAGCCGCCCGCCGAAGGCGTCCTGGGCCGCGTCGGCCAGGGATGCGTCGGGCTCGACGCCCAGGTAGGGCTCCAGATCGGCCGGACCGGCGACAACGCCGCTGCCGGGGCCCAGGAACAGGATCAGCCGCTCGATTTCCTGGCGCGCCACGCCGCGCTCGGACGGCAGGCGGGCGGCGAACATTTCCAGCGCCTCGCCGGTCAGGGAAACCCCGTCCCGGGCCATGGCCTCGCGGGTCATGCGGGCGACATCGCCCACCTCGTCCTCGTAACAGGGTATGGCCACGGCGCCGAATTTTGCCTTTTCGGCGGCAGAGCGCACGGCGCTGTCGCGGCCCAGGGCCCCCGCCTCGATCAGCAGCAGGGCGTCGGGATTGTAACCGCCTTCGGCGTGGACCTTGAGCGCCTCGGCGGCAAGCTTGTCGGCGGGGGCCTTGTCGTCGAACAACCGCAACCGGACCAGACGGCGTCCGCCCATCAGCGACAGGGCGGAAAGCTCGCCCTCCAGCCGGGCCGGATCGCCGGTGATGTCGCTGTCGGTCAACAGGGCGACATCGAAGGGATCGTCCGGGTTCTTCGTCGCCCTGGCCGCCAGGGCGCCGGCCCGCTCACGCACGCCGCCGCGGTCGCGGCCATAGATCAGCACCGCGCGCACATCGGCGGGAGGATCCTTGAAAAAGCGCTCCACCTCGGCCCGCTTGCTGAGGATCATTCTCCTTAACTCTTTGATTTTAGGAAATATTCGGCCAGATCGATGCGAAGGCGCCGCGCCGCTTCCTCGGCCGCGCGCTTCTGACCGTCCTGTTCGGCGGCCACGGCCGCATAGGGCGGGGTCACCGCCTGATAGGAGACCATCACCTTTTCAGCGCCCTTGTTCAGCTCCTTGCCGGTGGCGATCTCGGTCAGGGTGTAGTCGATCTGCAGTGACAGCTCGTAGCGGCTGGCGGCGTTGTCCGGACCCAGGCCGCGCGGATCGCGCTCCTGGGTCAGGATGATCGCCAGGCGATAGACGGGCGGCTGCGAGCGGTCTCGGGCCAGGGAATCGCCCAGTTGTTCGCGCAACAGATAGGCGGTGCGGTTATCCTGCGCCTGGACATCGCCGTCGGGCGTCTGGATGGCA
>CAZJBC010000249.1:0-4490 GCA_964543805.1 uncultured Brevundimonas sp. | reverse complement strand
CGCCAGATAGCCGTCCATGTCGGCAAAGGCGATGTCCAGGCAGGCCGAAGGCTGGCCCGCCGCGGATGCGTAGCCGCGCTGTTGCAACATGCCGTCCCACAGGCCGGCGCCGGCTTGCGGCGCGTCCTTGACCGCCCACAGCGAACAGCCGGCCCGCACCGCCTCGGCCTCGAAGGCGTTGATCAACAGGCTCGCGGCCTCGTGTTTTTGCGAGTCCGACAGGCCGCTCGCCAGACCAAGGGGCGCAGTCTCGGTGCAGGGGGAGCCCAGGGCCGCCAGGCGCAGGGTCAGAGCCCGCGGGAACAGCTTGCGCAGGCCTGAAATCGCCCGGCGCACCGGGGCGGCCAGGGTGGTGTCCAGCGCATAGTCGGTCGCAAACCCCGCGGCCGCGGCGGCCAGGCGGCCGTCGGCGTCCTGGACCGTGACATAGAACCAGTCAAAACCGGGCAGGTCGGCGGCCTCGACCGCGGCCAGATAGTCAAAACCTTCCAAGGCGCCCGGAAACAGGGCCTCCCAGCGCGTCCAACCGATCTCGCCGATCGAACGCGTCACCTTGCCGGGCAGGAGCACCGTGAAACGCCCGTCGGCCAGGGCCGTGGCCGCCAAGGTCCTCATCGGGCCGCCCGGCGCTTGCGATTCTCGCGAGCGGCAAAGCCAAGAGCGTGGGCCGTTCTGATGACATGGACGCCCGCGGCCTTTTGCTGATCGGCGACGGCCAGATGCAGGGCTGGCAGCCGTGTCCAGTGCACGGCCGGGCGTAAATGATGCTCGGCGTGGTGGCCGTTGTTAAACCACAGCAGATTGTAGGCGGGCGCATAGCTCGACACGCCCCAGGCGATGGGCAGGTCCGGATTGCCGTTCAGATGCTCGTAATAGCCGTTCAGCTGGGACAGGCACTGGCCCAGGTAGTAGAAGGGAACCAGCATCAGCACGGCCTGCCAGCTGACCACCGCCATCGCGAGGGCGAACAAGGCGAAAGCGGCGATCTCAACCCGCCCCCACAGGGCGTCAAACGGCCGGCGGGCTTTCAGGGCCTCATGGATGCTGCCGCCGTCGTCGCGGAAGAAATCAAGAAAGACGTACGACCATACGTTTTCGGGCTGGCCGTTCTTGCCATGGCGATAGATCGACAGCCAGTCCCGCGTCTGGCCGTTTTCATCCGGCCGGTCGCTGTTGCCTTCGTGGTGCCGCAGGTGGACCCAGGTGTAATAGGTCTGCGAAAAACCGACCGTCACCGACTCCAGCAGGGAAAACCCGTAGTTCAGCCGCCGCGACCGGAAATAGGGCGTGTGCAGGAAGTTGTGCGACACCCCGTTGATGTTCCAGCTGATGCCCAGGGCAAAGACCGCCCCGCAGATCAGATTGCCCCACCAGGGCCGATGGGCGAACCCGGTCACGGTCCAGACAATAAAGGCCAGATGGGCCAGGGCGGCGACCACCGACAGGACATCCCAGTTCGACCAGGCGAACAAGCCCTTGTCCCGCTTCGGCAGCCGGTAGTCCGCGACCTTTGTCGTCTGCTTGCTCACAGTCCGGATATCCCCACGCAAAGAACCCCGGCCGCGACCAGGGCCGCGCCAATCCGCTGGCGCCGGCTCATGCGCTCACGAAGCAGCACAAAGCTTGCCAGCGGGATCGCCGCATAGGACAGGGTCATGACCGGATAGGCCAGGCTGAGCGGTGTGTGTTCCAGCACCACGGTCCAGGCGATGATCTCCACCGCCCAGATCGCCACGCCCAGCCAGATCAGCGGCTGGACCAGGATGCCGGCATTGAGCCGTCCGTGGTCGGCAGCCCGGCTCGCGCCGGTCTTGAAGCTCATCTGCTGGATGACTTCCGCCAGGACGCAAAAGGCCAGCAGGCCCGCCGCCGCAAGGCTGATCGGGCCGGTCACGCCGCCGCCCCGAACAGGGACAGCAGCCGCAGATTGGTTCTCTGGTTGACCGCCTGGCTCAGACCCGAGTCCGGCGCCCGCCGCGGTTGATCCAGCCAGGCCTCGGCGCCTTTCAGCAGGCCCGCCATCAGGCCGCCGCCGTAGACCGGCGCCGACCAGTCGCCGACGACATCGGCCCCGATCAACCGGTGGCCGTCCATCGCGCCGCCGGTCAGCCGCTCGAGAAAGTTCAGACTCATCCGTCCCTGATCCCAGTTGGTCACGGCGTCTTCGGCTCGAAGCACGTCCTTGTCGATGGTGACATAGAGATCGCGCGTGGCGATCCGCCCGGCGAGCAGGGCAGCGAAGGCCGCCTCGTCTCCGGCGTCGACGGTCAGCCATTCGGTCCCGGCGATCCTGAACAGACCGCCCTCGCCTGCGGCGCTGTAAGGGTAGATCTCCGCGCGCCCGTCGGTCAGAGGCCCAAGATCGGCGTTGCGGGCCCGGGCGCCGTGAATATCGCCACTGCAGACCCCGACCGTAATGACCCTGGCGACACCCGGCAGCCGCGCCGCCTGGCCGACCCACGAGCCGCAGTGAGCCCCGTTCGAAAACCGCACCCAGTCCGGATGGTTGTCGAAATGCAGCACCGTCACTTGCGTTGACCCGGCCGCGGCCATGGCCCGCTCGATCAGCAAGGGCGCCACGTGGTGAAAATCGCCCGAGCCGGCGAACACCAGTTCGGGCCCCGCCGCCGGCGCTTCTCGAGCCAGCAGGGACCGCAAGGCTTCGAGCGCCGCCGGCCGGCTCCACAGGCGCAAGGCCGGGCCCAGCGCCAACGCCGCCACCTGTCGCCCAGCGGATGCGGCGGCGCGCAGATCCGTCTGGCCGGCGAGCGAGGAGTCCAGGTTCAGAAAAAGAGGGCGCAACATGACCATCCTAACCGGCCGAAATCCGGCGCAGGGGCGCAGCACACACCGCCGTCCGCCGGACGTCGATACCGCGATTGACCATACCCTGCCTTTTCGCCTGTGGCGTCACTGAACGAATGACGCCACCCGCGGTCCTTCGCCTCAAGACCGCCGGGCGGCCTGTTGGGCGTGAGCGACAGGAGCCCGCGCCATAGCCTGCGGCTGGACAATCCAGGACTTGGGTCTAGGGTGCCTGCCCCATGGGTGGAACAAAGACCGGAACGGACAGTCGAACGGCCGGCGCGGCCTCGCCGGCCCCTGCCGGCTGGCAAGGCGACCTGACGCCTGTCTCCGCCAGTGACTGGAACGCGGACCTGGCGGCCCACCTGCTGGCCCGCGCTGGTTTTGGCGGCACGCCCGCCGATATCGCCCGGCTGGCGGCCATGGGCCCAGTGCAGGCGGTCAAAAGCCTGGTTTATTTCAAGCCGGCCGATACCTCCCATCTGCCGCCCTACGACGAATCCCAGATTCACGATCCGGGTCTGGAGCCTTTTCCCGAGAGCCGGCCGGCGGCGACGGACCTGGCCAAGAAGTCGGGCATGGCCCTGGGCATCAAGGCCAAGCCCACCGGCAACCGGCGGCTGCAGCCCGTTTGCGACAAGTTCTTCTACTGGCTGCGCGCCAGCCAGCTGGAGACCAACCGGGTCGGCTACTGGTGGGCCAACCGCATGCTCAACAGCCCCGCGCCGCTTCAGGAGAAGATGGCCCTGTTCTGGCACGGCCATTTTGCCTCCAACGAAGACAAGGTGCGCGACTATCGCAAGTTGCTGGGACAGCTTCGGCTTTATCACCGCCTGGGCATGGGCAACTTCCGCGACCTGACGGTGGCTGTGGCTCAGGACCCCGGCATGCTGTCGTTCCTGGACGCCGGCAAGAACATCAAGGGCGCGCCGAACGAGAACTTCGCCCGCGAGATCATGGAACTGTTCACCATGGGGGTGGGCAATTATTCCGAAAAGGACGTGCGCGAAGGCGCCCGCGCGTTCACCGGCTGGAACTTTGTCGACCTGAAATTCACGGTCAACGCTGACCAGCACGATGCGGGCCCCAAGACCTTCCTCGGCCAGACCGGCAATTTCGATGGCGTCAATGTCATCGACATCATCATGCAGCAGCCGGCCACGGCAAAGCATGTGTCGGGCAAGCTCTATCGCTGGTTCGTACGCCAGGACCTCGATCCTGCCCTGGAGACCAAACTGGGCGATGCGTTCCGCCAGGGTCATTACGAAATCAAGCCGCTGCTGGAGACAATCTTCCGCTCGAGAGATTTCTACAGCCCGGCCTCCGTGGGCACGCGCATCCAGAGCCCGATCCAGCTGGCGGTCTCCACCTACAAGAAAATGGGCCAGACCGCCGTTCCCGGCGTGCCGGACTTCAACAACGCCACCGGCGCGCTCGGTCAGCGCCTGTTCGCTCCCCCCACCGTCGCCGGCTGGCCGGACGGGCGCAGCTGGATCACGCCGGGGCTGTTGCTGGAACGCGGCAATTTCGCGCGCGACGTGCTGTTCCCCGACATCGCCTTTATTCCGGGCGACCGTTACGGCGGCGGCGATATCCGCCCGGTCTCGGCCCGCATCCGGGACGGCGCCGACATCACAACCGCGACGGCCCAGCCAGGCGACAGGGTGATGGCCCAGTCCAACGCC
>CAZJBC010000248.1:0-4502 GCA_964543805.1 uncultured Brevundimonas sp. | reverse complement strand
CAGCGTGTCGCCTTTCAGCCCGCCCACAGCACCCAGAACTGTGACGGCGACACGGGCACGCTGGTCACCCAGGATCCTGGCGGCGTGACGCTGACCTGTCCGGCCTACAATTTCCACCATCTGTCGGCGGCCGAGGTCGCGGAGCTGCAGAACCTGCCCAAGTCCTGAGGACAGGTCAGGCCACGGTCCAGACGATCGGTTTGTTGACGGTGGCGTAGGTGGGGCCGCCCTTCCTGCTGCGTCCGGCCAGGCGGGCTTCGAGCACGGCGCCCCTCAGCGCCTTGTCCAGCAGGGCTGGCGCGATGTCGTGGATATCGATCTTCATGCGCCCGCCGTAGCAGGAGGCGGCATCGCCCGCCATGGTTCCCAGCGAGATGTAGACAAACCGCCTCGTCGGTCCTTCAGAGCGGACAAACTCGCCAAGAAATCGCGGACCTGGCGCCAAACGAAGCGGCACATCGAACGAGACCGGCCCATCGCCGGCGACCCTGGCGTCGATCGCCGCATTCTTCTTGTCGCACAGGCTGTAGGCCAGACCCGGCACGGGATCGTCGATGCTCAGGCGCAGGGTTATGGGCTCGCCCAGCGCCATGGTCAGATGGCCGAGGTGCGGCTCTTCATGCCTACAAATCGCATGAACAGCGCCGGGCGCGACGGGTCGGTCAGCCGCTCGTGGACGTCGCGGACTACGAAGCGGGTGATGCCGGGCAGTTCCAGCGCCAGGGCCTCATCGATATCGACCCAGGCGATTTCGTCCAGTTCGCCGCAGTCGGCCTGCTGATCGAGACTGACGAGCCCTTCGGCCGGGGCCAGAAAGAAGCGCGCATCAAAGCGTTTGGGCAGGTGCGGCGGGGTGATCGCCCGGGCGATCATCTCCAGGCTGGAAATGTCGGGCAGCACCCCCTGGGCCAGGAAGTCATGCCAGGGCCCGGCGCGCGGGCTGGTTTTGGCGGGCGTGCCCAACAACAGGCCGGCCTCTTCGTAGGTCTCGCGTATGGCGGTAAGGGCAAGCGCCCGGGCGCGCGAGGCGGTCAGGCCGTGGCACAGGCGCCGCTCGGTCTCCGGCTTCAGGTCGCCGGCGTAGGGCGTGTGATAGTCGCAGCGGTCGATCTTGCCGCCGGGAAAGACCCACAGGCCGGGCATGAAATTGTGGCCGCGGTGGCGGCGGCCCATCAGCAGGCGCGGTTTTTTGCCGTCGCGGCGCAGGACGATCAGGGTGGCGGCGTCCACCGGCTTGACGGCGGGCGGGCGGGGGCCGGGCGGCGGGGCGGTGTCGAAACTGGCGGTGCTCATCGGCGTCCTGGCTTGCGGCCACGCGGGCCGCCCTTGAAGGCGTCACGGCCTTGCGTGCGGCGAACCCCCAGCCGCGGGCGCGGCGCTGTGGGATCGGCCGGCAGGGCCGGGGTGATCATCTCGAACAGCAGGCCGCCGGTGATCGGCGTGGCCTCGACGAGCTTTACGGCAGCTTCCATGCCCAGCAGATAGCGCCGTCCGGTGCGATCGCCAATCAGGGCGTGGGCGCGATCGTCGTGGACGAAATATTCATCGCCCAGGGACGAGACAGGAACCAGGCCGTCGGCGCCGGTGTCGGCCAGCTTCACGAACAGGCCAAAGCGGGTGACGCCGGTGACGCGGCCGATGAATTCGGCGCCAATGCGATCGGACAGGAAGGCGGCGACATAGCGGTCGGTGGCGTCGCGCTCGGCGGCCATGGAGCGTCGCTCGGCGAAGGTGATGCGCTCGGCGGTGTCTTTCAGCTTGGGGATTTCGCCGTCGGCCAGGCCGTCCGTCCCCAGGTCCAGTCCGCGGATCAGAGCGCGATGGACGATCAGGTCGGCGTAGCGGCGGATCGGGCTGGTGAAGTGGGCGTAGCGCGCAAGGTTGAGGCCAAAGTGGCCGATGTTGTCGTCCGAATAATGGGCCTGCATCTGGGTGCGCAGGACGACCTCGTTGGCGATCTCGCCGTGCGGGCCGCCCTTGGTCTGGCCCAGCAGCTTGTTGAAGCGGGCGGTGGTGGCCGGCTCACCCTTGGACCAGGGCACGCCGATGGTGAACAGGAAATCGGCCAGGTTCTGCAGCTTTTCCAGGCTGGGCGTGTCGTGGACGCGGTAGATCAGCGGGACCTTTTTCTGCTCCAGCGTCTCGGCCGCGCAGACATTGGCCTGGACCATCATCTCCTCGATCAGCTGCATGGCCGGAATCTGTTCGCGCACGGCGATGGAGGCGACCTTGCCGTCGGCGCCGAACTGCACGCGCCGCTCGACGGATTCGATGGCGAGCGGCGAGCGTTTCTCCCGGCCCTTCAGCATGGTGGCGTAGGCTTCCCACAGGGGCGTCAGGACGCCTTCCATCAGCGGGCCGGTGGCGTCGTCCGGCGCGCCGTCGTGGGCGGCCTGGACCTGCTGGTAGGACAGTTTGGCCGCCGAGCGCATCAGGCCGCGCACGAACCGGTGGCTGGTCTTGTGGCCGCCGCGATCAAAGACCATGCGCACCGCCAGGCAGGCGCGGTTCTCGCCCTGGCGCAAGGAGCACAGGCCGTTGGACAGGATCTCGGGCAGCATCGGCTCGACCCGGTCGGGGAAGTAGGTGGAATTGCCCTTCTCGCGCGCCTCGGCGTCCAGGGCTGTCCCGGCGCGGACGTAGGCGGCAACGTCGGCGATGGCCACCCAGACGATCCAGCTGCCGTTTTCAGCCGGCTCGGTGAAGACCGCATCGTCATGGTCGCGCGCATCCACCGGATCGATGGTGACGAAGGGGATTTCCCGCAAATCTTCGCGGCCGGACAGGGTGGGCTCGACCGCCGTGCGGGCCTCGGCCTCGGCGGCTTCTGAAAAGCCGATCGGAATGCCGTGGGCATGGATGGCCAGCAGGGAGGCGGCGCGAGGATCGTCCTCGCGGCCGATCGTCTCCAGCACCTTGGCGCGCTTGGGACCATATTTGCGTTCGGCCTCGCTGGCGGCGATCAAAACCAGGTCGCCCTCCTTCAGGTCGCCGGGGTTGCCGGCGACCACGTAGGAATCGCGCGACTTGCGATCAACGGGCTCGATCCGCGCCTCGCCCTTGTGCTTGCGGACAACGCCCAGGAGTTTCGTTGCGCCGCCGCCGATGCGCTTGATGAGTTTGGCTTCGAAGAGCCCGTCCTCGCGCCGCTCAAAGCGGACCAGCAGACGGTCGCCCAGACCCGGCGCGCCGGCGGCGCCCTCGTTCTTGCCGGGCGCCAGGCGAACCGGCGGGATGTCATCTCCGCCCTTGGCCAGCTTGACGAACAGGTCGCCATCCACATCGCGGTCGATCACATCGACAACGCCCACCGGCGGCAGGGCGCCGGCCTCGGCGAACCCGCGACGGCCGCGCTTGCCCAGGGCGCCTTCGGCCTCCAGGTCTCGCAGCATGTGGCGCAGGGCGCGGCGGTCTTCGCCCTTCAGGCCAAAGGCCCGCGCGATGTCAGCTTTCTCCGCCTCGCCGGCCTCGCGCAGGAAGGCCAGCAGGGTCTCCCGGTCGGGCAGGCCCTGGGCGCGTTTCGGTCTAGGCGGACTTCCTTTGGGCACTGACATTCTCAGGGACGGGGTAGGCGAAGGCCTCGCCGTCACCCTTTGAGGCCCTAAGCTGCTTTTCGGCGAAAGACCAGTTGGCGACCTTGTCGAACCAGGCTTCCAGCCAGGCTTTCCGGTCGTTCTGGTAATCCAGATAGTAGGCGTGTTCCCACAGGTCGCAGACCAGCACCGGCTTGCCAGCTTTCTTCAGGGCGGTGTCGGCGTCGTGGGTGGTGACGATCTTCAGCTTGCCGCCCGCCGCCATGATCCACACCCAGCCCGAGCCGAAATGGCTCTCGCCCTCGTGGACGAAATCGGTCCGCAGCTCGGCGAAGGCTTCGGGGGCGGGTTGATAGTTTGGCGTCATGCACTCCCAGAAGAAGGCGTGGTTCCAGGCCTGGGCGGCGTTGTGAAACAGATCGCCGGTGGAATCGCGCACGATATCTTCAAGTATGCGCCCCTTCTGGCCGGCTTCGGACGCCAGCTTGTTGGTCTTTTCGACATAGGCGCGGTGATGTTTGTCGTGGTGGAACCGCAGGGTTTTGGTGGAGATCATCGGCTCCAGGGCATCGTAGCGGTAGGGCAGGGGCGGCAAATCAAACATGGGTCGGCTCCTTCTTCGGGGAGACAACCCTTTCGGGGCGGCTTGGGTTCAGAAGTGATTGAAATTGGTTCCGTGGGGATGGCCCGTTCCCAGCACCCGTTCCTCGCCGGTGGGCCACAGCGTCAGCCGAAGGCTGGGCCTGCCTTCGTATTGCGGATCGGCCTCGAAGCGCAGCCAGGCGAAGGGCGCGTCCGCGGTCGCTCTGGCCCCAACCTTCGCCGCGTGGGCGGCGATGCGGGCCTGGCTGTCGGCCGGGAAGTACTGAAAGGCGATGGTGGAATAGAGCACGCGGGTGACACCGGCCTTGGGCGCTTCGGCAATTGTCTGTTCCACCCAGGCGGCGGCGTCGCTGGCGTCGATGCGGG
>CAZJBC010000247.1:0-4503 GCA_964543805.1 uncultured Brevundimonas sp. | reverse complement strand
CGCCATAGGCGCTGGCCATCTGTGGATTGATTTGCAGGGCCTGATTGAAATCGGCCATGGCGTGAGCGGGATCGCCCAGCGTGTTGTAGGCGATCGCCCGGTTGTTGAACGCCGAAGGGTTCCGCGGAAACAGCTGAAGGGCCTGGTCGTAGTCGGCGATCGCGCGGGTCGGATCATTCTTCCGCAAGTAGGCGCTGCCCCGCTGATCATAGTAGGTGGACATCTCCTCGGGCGTGCCCTGGGCCTGGACGATCGCCGCCGAGCACAGGACGATGACCACGTCGGGCGGATTGGCGTTGTCCCGGTTTTCACAGCCGGCCTTTGCCGGATCAGTCGATTGCGCCCAGGCCTCCGGAGCGCCGACGGCCAGGACCGCCACAACCAGCGTCGCCGCCGTCCATGACAGGATTTGCGATAGACCCGCTTGACGCACGACACCCTCCCCGGTCCGCTGTCCTGCGAAATCTTGCCGCTCCTTGACGCCGGATACAAGCTTTCCGGAAGACTGCCGGCGAAATCTATCGGGCCGCGAGACGGTCGGTGGCGATCATTCCTGATCGTCCGATGGCGCCGCCAGCCGAAGGGCGGCGGCCTCGACCCGGGCCAGCAGCCGGCGCAGGGTGGCCACCTCGCTGGGCGTAAAGTTGACCAGCAGGGCCGCTTCATAGGCCCGGGCCAGGGGCGCGACTTCGGGACGAAGGTCGCCCTGCGCGTCGATCAGGGCCGACTTCATGCCGTCACCCGCCACGCCGCGAACCACCAGGCCTTCGAAGATCAGCCGCCCCGTGGCCTCAGCGGCCTGGGCCAGTTGCAGAGGCAGGAATCGGTCACGCACGGCCTCTTCGCCGCCGTGGCGGCCTTGCAGCGCAAATGGCGCGCTCTGCGCGGCGCTTCGGCTCATCGCTTGGTTCCTCCTTGTTGCAAGGTTGGAACGCGATTTGGTCGCCGTTCGCCAATCGCGGCGGAGAACTATGGTCACCTAACCTGATTTCGCCCAAGACTCAGGCGCCTTGAAGGGACCAGCGCCCGGGCGGCAGGCGCCACGTCGTTTATGAGGCTGAATCTGGGCGGCTGATCAGGCGGCCAATCCGTGCGCCATCCTCGTAGCCGGCTTCGCCCCGGAACACGGTAACCTCGCACAGGATGTCGCCGCCGATCGCCTCGGCCCAGACGTAGGCCCGTTCAAAAGTCACAGGGCTGCCGTCGGCGGCAAAGCCCTCATAAGCGTCGCCCCAGGGCGTGACGCGGGCGAGGGCCGTCCAGTCGAGGGCGGCCGCGGCGGCCAGTTCCTCGGCGGCGGCGGCGGCCAGCACCGGATCGGCGGCGGCCGTGTCATTACGCTTTCCTTCGGTCATGGCCTCGATATAGGTGGCCCATGCTCAGAAAGCTCTATGATTGGGTGCTCCGCCTGGCCGCCAGCCGTCACGCCATGCTGGCTCTGGCCCTGGTCGCCTTCGCGGAAAGCTCGTTCTTTCCCATTCCGCCGGACATCATGCTGGCGCCCATGTGCTATGCGCGTCCGGAGCGGGCCTGGCGTCTGGCCTTTGTCTGCACGGCCGCCTCGGTGCTGGGCGGGATGCTGGGCTACGGGATCGGCGTCTTCCTCCAACCCCTGGCCACGACGATCTTGACGGTCTTTGGTCATCCCCACGCTCTGGCCGAGTTTCAGGCCAGTTTCGCCCACTGGGGCGTGTGGGTCATTCTCGTCAAGGGCGTCACGCCCATCCCATTCAAGCTGGTGACCATCGCCTCGGGTCTGGCGCGGTTCAATTTCGGCCTGTTCGTCGCCGACTGCGTGGTTACCCGCGGCGGCCGGTTCTTCATCGAAGCGGCCCTGTTCAAAAAGTTCGGCCCGGCCATCCAGCCGGTGATCGAGCGGCGGCTGACGCTGGTGTTCTTCGGCGTCGTCGCGGTCGTCGTTTTGGGGGTCCTCGCGGCCGTGCTTCTGCACTAGAAGACCCTGATGATCGCCGCCTTTCGCGCCACCTTCGAGTCCGTCACCCGCAACTGGCCCTGGGCCGCCCTGGCCGTCTGCATCGCCGCCCTGGGCTCGGTGCACGCGATCGAGACCTTTCAGCACATCCGGCCCTGCCACCTGTGCCTGATCCAGCGCCAGGCCTACTGGATCGCCGGCGGCGTGGCCCTGGCCGGCGCGGCCCTGGGCTGCACGCGATGGAGCACACAAACGTATCGCCTCGTCTGCGCGCTGCTGGCCGCCGCCTTCCTCTACGGCCTCTACTGGGCCGCTTTCCACGCGGGCGGCGAATATGGCTGGTGGGCCTTGCCGGCGTCCTGCGACGTCGACCCGAATCCGACCGCGGTGACGGCCGAGGACATCCGAAAACTGCTGAACAACACGCTCGTTCAGCCGGTGGTCGCCTGCGGCCGGCCGGCCTGGTGGTTCCCCCATATCGGCGCCTTCAAGGGCCTGACCATGGCCGGATGGAATGCGCTGCTGTCGGCGGTTCTGGTGGGCTGGAGCGGTTATGCGGCCCTGCGCAGTCCGAAGGCGGCCTCATGACGGAACGTCCCATTCCCCCGCGTCCGGGCCAGGGCGCCGGCAAGGCTCGGCTGGCCGAAATGCTGCGGGTCGATCACGCTGGCGAGCTGGCGGCCGTCCATATCTATCGCGGCCAGCGGGCGGTGCTGAACAACGCCCCCGGCAAGGACCGCATCGCCCATCAGCTGCAGGAGATGGAAGGCCATGAGGCGGTCCATCTGCAGCGGTTTGACGAAATCCTCAACCAGCGGCGCGTTCGGCCCACGCTGATGGCGCCGCTATGGCGGGTGGCGGGATTCGCCCTGGGCGCCGGCGCCGCCCTGATGGGCGAAAAGGCGGCTCATGCCTGCACCGAAGCGGTGGAAACGGTGATCGAGGACCACTACGCCCGCCAGATCGCCGAAATCCAGGATCGCGAACCGGCCCTGGCCGCCGAGCTGTCGGCCTTTCGGGATGACGAACTGGCTCACCGCGATCAGGCGGTGGCCGAAGGCGCTCACCAGGCGCCGGCCTATCCATTGCTGGCGGCGGTGATCCGGGCCGGCTGCAGGGCGGCGATCGCGATCAGCGAAAAGCTCTGACGGGGCTTAGGCCTCCAGCCGGACATCCCAGTAGAGATAGTCGAGCCAGCTTTCGTGCAGGTGGCCAGGCGGGAACTGGCGGCCGCGTTCCAGCAGCTGGAAATGGTCGGGCCGGCGCGGCGACAGACGCGGGAACATCTTGGCCTCTTGCGGCGTACGTCCGCCCTTCGCCAGGTTGCACGGCGCACAGGCGGCGACGATGTTTTCCCAGGTGGTGCGCCCGCCCTTGGAGCGGGGGATCACATGGTCGAAGGTCAGGTCCTCGCCGCGGCCGCAGTATTGGCAGGCAAAGCCATCGCGCAAGAAAACGTTGAAGCGGGTGAAGGCCGGCGCCCGGTCCTGGCGCACATACTGGCGCAACGAGACCACGCTGGGCAGGCGCATCTGGAAATTGGGAGAATGGACCTGGCGGTCGTAGGTGGCGATCACGTCGACCCGGTCCAGGAAGACCGCCTTGATAACATCCTGCCAGGGCCACAGCGACAGGGGATAATAGGACAGCGGCCGATAGTCGGCGTTGAGCACCAGCGCGGGATATCCCGTAAGCGCTTTTTCCGCAGCCTGCAGCATCACCAGCTCCAAACCTGAGCCGGACTATGTTGGACAATACTGAACCTGAAGACCTGAACTCCTCTTGCCCTGCGGGCCGCGCATCAGCGCCGAACCCTGGGCCGCAGGATAAGCCCGATTTTGTGACGGCTTCAACCGCACTCGGGGATTTGGCGTAGGGAGGGGCTGTCCAAAGACTGGGGGGACGGACAGCCCCTCCGCGCCAGGCGCGCGTCGGGAGGAAACTACGCGCCGAGAACCACGGTAGCGCCGGCCAGCAGCAGGCCCATCAGAACCAGGAAGATCGACCCGCCGTCGATAAACCGTTCAAAACGAATGACCTTTTGCATGTTCATATCTCCCATCCTCGGGCCCTTAGGCCCCCTTCTGATGACCCAACCAGGGCCGCCGTCCGATCTGGACAATGCTTAGATATCACACATCTGAACGATGTCAAGATAATCTTTACGGCGTTTGGATAACGCGCTAGGGTGTGACCCAACGGCCACAAAAAGGCCGAAGAGGAACACCCGGATGGCGAAGAAGGCAGAAGAGCCGCGTCCCTATCACCATGGCGACCTGCGCCGGGGCCTCATCCTCGCCGCCGAGCGAATCCTCGAGCGCGACGGCGCCAGCGCCCTGTCGCTCCGCGCGGTGGCGCGCGAGGCCGGCGTCTCGGCCGCCGCCCCCTATCACCACTTCAAGGACAAGGACGAGCTGCTGGCCGCCGTGGCCCACCTGGGCTTCGAAAAACTGGGCAAGGCTATGGCCGAGGCCTCGGATCACATCGAAGATCCCCTGCAGAGGATCAACGCGCTGGGCGTGGCCTATGTCTATTTCGCCCGCGACAACCGGGCGCTCTATCACCTGATG
>CAZJBC010000246.1:2794-4505 GCA_964543805.1 uncultured Brevundimonas sp. | reverse complement strand
CCTCGCCCGGCCTGGTCACCGACTTTCACGCGCCGGGCGGTCTGGGCGTGCGGCTGGATAGCGCTCTCTACGCCGGCTACGTCATGCCGCCGTTCTACGACAGCCTGGCCGGCAAGCTGATCGTCCATGGCCGCGACCGGGCCGAATGCATCGCGCGCCTGCGCCGCTCGCTGGGCGAAATGGTGGTGGGCGGGATCGAGACAACCATTCCCCTCTTCCAGGATCTTCTGGTCCAGCCCGACATCCTGTCCGGCAATTACAACATTCACTGGCTGGAAAAGTGGATCGCCGCGGAGGCCGCCGCCGCCCCGTGACGGGTCTTTCCGCCGATGACCTGATCGATTGCTACCGCCAGGGCGTCTTCCCCATGGGCGAGGCGCGGGATGATCCGGCCATCATGATCGTCGAGCCCCGTCTGCGCGGCGTCATCGATCCTGCGGCCTTCCACGTGCCCAAACGGCTGGCCCGCGTGGTGCGCGGCGATACCTATCAGGTCAGTATCGACCAGGCCTTTGACGCGGTTGTCGCCGCCTGCGCCGGGCCCACGGCCGGCCGCGCCGAGACGTGGATCAACGCTCCGATCCGCGACCTCTATAATCAGCTGCACAACCGTGGCCAGGCCCACAGCGTCGAGGCTCGCAAGGATGGCGTTCTGGTGGCGGCCTATACGGCGTCAGCCTGGGCGGCGCCTTTTTCGGCGAAAGCATGTTCTCGACCGCCACCGACGCCAGCAAGGTGGCGCTGGTTCACCTGATCGCCCGCCTGCGTCTGGGCGGCTACGTTCTGCTCGACTGCCAGTTTCGCACGCCGCACCTGGCGCAGTTCGGCACGCGGGAGATTCCGCAGGCGGACTATCTTGATTTGCTGGACGCCGCCCTGGCGACGGATGGCGATTTTTCGGCCGCCGGCTCGATCCTGACCGGTGCGTCTGTCCTGCAGGCGATCGCCAGGCCCGACTGATTTAGGCCGGCAAAATTCAAGATCGCTACTCGCCCGACAACTTGCCCGGCCCGGCGACCGGAGCCTTCGGCGCGGGCGGTTTGGGCGCCGGCGCCGGCGCGGCCGCGGCGGCCGGCCCGTCGGATTTGCAGGAAATCAGCCAGGCGTCATAGACCGGGTGCTCCAGCGGCGAGACGCTGGGCGCCGAGGCGTACATCCAGCCCTTGAACACCGAGCGGCGGGCCGGTTTGGGCCGGCCTTCCGGCGTGGAGGGCTGAAAGTCGACTTCCATGTGGGCGATGTAGTCGCGGTCTGGCTCGTCCGGCGCCGACGCTTCGCAGGCGTGCAAGGTGAAGATCAGCGATTTGTACTGCACCGGCCGGTCAAGATGGACCTCGAACCGGTTGGTCTCGGTGGTGATCTTGTCGACAACCTGGATGATGGCGACCGGATAGCGCGCGCGGCTGGCCGGTGCGGCCGGGCGCATGGGCGCTGTAGGCGCATCCGGGACCGCTTCGATCTTGACCTGGGCGTTGGTTGGGGCCGGCAGGCCGGGCGGGGTTTCCACCGACTTGGGCACCTGTGAAGGACCGGGCGGCGCCTCTTCCGGAATAACGGGAACGGGAGCCGCCTTGGCCGGTTTCGCGGGCGCGCTCGACTGCGCAAACGCCAGACCGCCGAAAACCCCGGCGACGGCCAGGGCGATCACAAGTCGGTCGGCGGCGCGCTTCATCGCGCCCTACTCCGGCGTCCAGGCCTGATAGTCGCCGGT
>CAZJBC010000246.1:0-2784 GCA_964543805.1 uncultured Brevundimonas sp. | reverse complement strand
GTGGGGCCGCTCGCCGGTGCGGGAAATCGAGCCTTCAGGCCGCCAGGCGCTGGTCGTGCCGGTCATGTTCGGCTGGTGGTCCAGTTCCCAGCTCTTGCGCGGCAAGGGATCCTCGGTCGGCGGTAGGTCAAAGGTGTAGTGCAGCCAGCCATGCCATTCTGCCGGCACCTTCGAGGCCTCGGCATAGCCTGAATAGATCACCCAGCGGCGCTTGTGGCCATCGTAAGCGTCCTTGAGGTCGCGGGCCTCGTAATAGGTATTGCCCAGATCGTCCGTGCCGATCTTGTTGGCGCGCCGGGCGATGTGGAAGCGCGTGCCGAAGGTTGCGCCGTTCCACCAGGTAAAGATTGATTTCAACACGCCCGCTTGGCCTTTGCTCTGATCCGGCCCAGCCGGAGCCTGACTTATAGGGCCGCGCCCGCCGCCGGTCCAGCGCGGTGAAACACCTCGCCGCCACCTACTAATTGTGGATTAGTCCACGCCTGACCCCAACATCTATTGTCCGGACCAGCGAGGCAGCCTAGATTTTCGCATTCGGCCAGGGAGATTGAGCAGTTGCGGTTCGACGGACGATTCGCCAAGGCCTGGGGCCCGGACGCCTCCATGCGCCGCCGTACCCTGGAACGCGCCAATGAGGTGGTGACCCTCAAGGCGCCGCGCGACTGGACGGACGCGCGCCTCGAGGCCTGGCTGGAATGGGCCGACGAGCAACCGCACGCCGATGGCGCAGGCCCTCTGCTGGGCGCCGGCGCCGCGCGCCTGGCCGCCCGGGGCCAGACCGCAGGCCTGTTCGATGCCGCCGGCGCGGACCTGTTCCGGGCGGACCTGTTCGCCAGCATGGCCCTGGACATGGCCGCCCCGGCCCTGGCCGCCGCCTATGCGCCGCAGCCGCCGCTGGTCGAGACCGGCGCCGTCGAGTTCGGCCCGGCGCTGGACGCGCACCTGGCCGTTCATCGCGGCATGTTGGCCGCCGATGCCGCCGTGCGCGTGGCCGGCCCGCGTCTGCAGGCGGTTATGGACTCGGTTAGCCGTTGCGAGGGACCCGCCGGCGCCTGCGCCGACCCGCGCCACAACACAGCCCTCGCCCGCGCCGCACACGCCGCCCGCGAGGCCGGCTGCAGCGATGTTCTGATCGTCCAGGCCATCGCCCTGGCCGGCGCCGGCCAAAGCCAGTGGAAAGCCGCCTTCGCCCCGCCGCCGGCGCCGCTGCCTTTCGTCGCTATCGCCGACCGCGCCCTGGCCGAAGTCGGCCATCCGGACGCCGCCCGCGCCGCCATGGCCGGCTGGGAAGCGGGCGATGTGATCGTCGCCTTCGACATCGCCAGCGCCGAAGCCGTCGCCCGTCAGGCCAGCGCGCCAAAGGCTGCGATCAACGCCTTCGCCTTTTTCGGCGGCGAGGTTACCGACACCGAGGGCTTCATCGCCTGCGTGCGCCTGTGGACCGCGGCGCTCGACCTGGACGCCCTCGGCGGCTGGCGGCCGCTCGCCCTGACCCTGGGCGGCCTTGCCGACGTGCTGGTCTCGCGCGGCCTGTCCTACGCCAGCGAGGCCGGACGAGCCCAGGCCTGCGCCATCCAGGCGCTGGCCGCCGGCGCGGCCTTGGGCGCTACCGCCGAACTGGCCAAGGCCCTGGGCGCCTACGCCGAATTCGACGCCGAGCGTGATGAAAAACTGGAAAGCGCTCAGCGCCGACTTGCGGCGGCCCGCGCCTTGCCCGCCTCGTCCATCTCACAGGCGGCCGTCAAGGCGCTCGAGAAGGCCTGCGGCGCCATCGAGGCCCACGGCCTGCGCAACGCCGAGGTCACCGGCCTGTTCGACGATGCGGATCTGGCCCTGCGCCTGGGCGGCCATGGCCTGGGCGCCGCGCCCTGGACCGGCCCGCTCAGCCTGGCCGAGACTGAAGATGGCGAGGTCATCCCCACCCTGTCGGCGGCCGCGGTCGCCGGACTGGCGGCGCTGGGAATCGACTTTTCAGCCGCCCGCGCCCGCCTGCTGGGCGCCCGCGACCTGGCCGAAGCGCCCGCCATCGACCATGCGGCGCTCAAGGCCAGGGGCCTGACGCCGCACGAGATCGGGGCCGTCGAAGCAGCCCTGACCGGCGCCAGCAGTTTGCGGTCGGTCTTTTCCGCAACAGTGATCGGCGAAGGCTTCCTGCGCGACATCCTGGGCGTTTCGGCCGAAGCCCTGGCGGCGCCCGATTTTGATGTTCTGACCGCCCTGGGGTTCACCAGCGACGACATTGCCCGGGCCGAGGCGCACGTATTCGGCGCCGGCGTGCTGACCGGTCTGGAAGGCCTGGAAGATCCGGCGGTGCTTGCGCCAGCGGCCGCCGTCGACGCCGCGGCCCGCCTGGCCATGACCGCCGCCCTTGAAGACTTCACCGACGCCCCGTCCACCCAGGCGCTGGCTCTGGCCTGGGATAGCGAGCCGGCCAACGCTGTTCGATTGCAATCGGCCGCGGCCCGGGCCGGCCTTCGCGCCATTGTCCTGCGGCGCAATACGGCGCCCGCCAGTTTCGCCCTCGACCTGCCGGCGCCGGAAACCGAGACGCCGCGCCGGACCCTGCGCGAGCCCGCCGCGCCGGCCGCCGAGCGGGTGGTGGTGGAAAAGATCGTCGAGCGCGACCGCACCCGCCAGAAACTGCCCGACCGGCGCAAAGGCTATATCCAGAAGGCCACCGTCGGCGGCCACAAGGTCTATCTGCACACCGGCGAATATGACGAAGGCGCGCTCGGCGAGATCTTCATCGACATGCACAAGGAAGGCGCCGCCTTCCGCTCGCTG
>CAZJBC010000245.1:0-4506 GCA_964543805.1 uncultured Brevundimonas sp. | reverse complement strand
CGGTCTGCAGCCATTTCAGGATGATCGAGGTGTCCAGCCCGCCGGAGTAGGCGAGGACAACCTTCTTGATCTTGGGCTTGGCGGTCATGGATATCCCCGTAAGTCAAACGCAGGCGCCTTTAAGGGCGCCGGGCGTCTGCGTTCAAGAGCGCAGCTGGCCCTCTTTGTCGAGCACGTCCAGCGCATGGCGCATCTGGACCGAATGGACGGCGACAAAACCAATGGCGGCGGCGATCTGCAGGGTGAACAATATGCCCACGGCGGAGGGATCTTTCGACGGGATATTGAGCACCAGCAACAGAACCGTGGCGATGATCGGCGTCACCACCAGGGCGAAGGGCTTTTTCAGGCGCATGTTCGGATCGCCGGCCCGGTTATAAGAGATCGGCACCTTGGCCCCCGGCTCAATGCGCTTCCAGGCGTTCCAGGAAATCGAGGCGATGACCGCCAGAGCGGCGATCGATACGGCCTCGCCGAGGGTTCGCAGAATCTGATCCATCTAGACGGTCACCTGAGCGCCCAGTTCGACCACGCGGCCGGGCGGGATGTGGAAGAAGTCGGTCGGGTTCGCGGCGTTGCGCATCAGCGCGATAAAGAGCTTGTCCTGCCACATTGGCATGCCAGAGGCGGCCGAGGCCACTACCGATCGCCGGCCTAAGAAGAAACTGGTGGTCATGATATCGAATTTCAGCCCCTGCAGCTTTCGCATCTGGGCCAGGGCCCTGGGCAGGTTCGGGCTTTCCATGAAGCCGTAGGTGATGGTCACCTTCTTGAAGTCGTCGTTGAGCACTTCGGAGGTGATGCGGTCCTCGGCCTTGACGTGTGGGGTCTCGGCGGTGCGCACGGTCAGGATGACGTTCTTGTCGTGCAACACCTTGTTGTGCTTGAGGTTGTGCATCAGGGCGACAGGCGCCGCGTCCAGGTCGGACGTCAGATAGATGGCGGTGCCCGGCACGCGGTGCGGCGCCCGGGCCTTCAGGATATCGGCCAGGTCAGCGAGGGGCACGGATTCTCGCCGGGTCTTTTCGGCCAGCAGCTGGGTGCCGCGCGTCCAGGTCCACATGATGATCACGAGAAGACCGCCCAGGGCCAGCGGCAGCCAGGCGCCTTGCAGAATCTTCAACAGATTGGAGGACAGGAACACCATGTCGATGATCCCGAACCCGATCACCGCGATCAGCGCCTGCCAAAGCGGCCGCTTCCAGAAGAAGCGGATGATGATGAAGAACAGCAGGGTGTCGACGAGCATCGCGCCGGACACGGCCACGCCATAGGCGGCCGCCAGCTTTGAAGACTCCCGGAAGATCGCCAGCAGGATCAGAACGCCGATCATCAGGAAGGTATTGACCTGCGGCACGAAAATCTGGCCGGCCACCGTCTCGCTGGTCCGGCGTATGTCGATGCGCGGCAAGAGACCGAGCTGGACGGCCTGCTGGGTAACGGAGAATGCTCCAGAGATCACGGCCTGACTGGCGATCACGGTCGCGGCCGTGGCCAGCAGCAGCACCGGCCAGAAGGCGATTTCCGGGATCATCTTGAAGAAGGGATCGACGGCGGTCGCCCGGTCATGCAGCACCATGGCGCCCTGTCCCAGGTAGTTCAGCATCAGGCAGGGGAACACCAGGGCGATCCACGCGGTTCGGATCGGCTTTTTGCCGAAATGCCCCATGTCGGCATAGAGGGCGCCGGCGCCGGTGACGGTCAGGAACACGCTGCCCAGGATGACGAAACCCAGGAAGCCGTGGTGCGCCAGGAACTCCACGCCATAGTGCGGCGACAGCGCGCGCAGGATCGAAACATCGTCGCCCAGATGGTAGAGTCCCAGTCCCGCCAGGGTAAGGAACCACAGGGCCGTAATCGGTCCGAAGAAGCGCGCCATGCTGGCGGTCCCGCGCGACTGGGCCATGAACAGGCCCACCAGAATTCCGCCCGCGATCAACAGAACGGCCGTGTTGGGCATGCCGCCGAGGCCCGGCGCCACTTTCAGGCCCTCGACAGCCGAGAGCACCGAAATGGCCGGCATGATGATGCCATCGCTGTAAAACAGCGCCGTGCCGGCGACGCCAAGGGCCAGCACCCATAGCGAGCGCCGCTGAAGGGCCCGGCCCGCCAGGGCCATGAGGGCCAGGGTGCCGCCCTCGCCCTTGTTGTCGGCCTTCAGCAGGAAGACGACGTATTTCAGGGTGACGATCAGCAGCAGCGCCCAGAAGGCCAGCGAAACAAACCCCAGCACGGTCAGATCGCTGATCGGCCCCAGTTTCGGATGGGCCAGGCCCACGCGCATGGCGTAGAGCGGGCTGGTGCCGATGTCGCCGAACACAACGCCAATGGAGCCGATGGTCAGGGCCCAAAAGCCATGACCCGGTGCGCGGCCTTCCTTGGGGTGGTGCGCGGGCTCGGGAGTGTCCCCAGCCATCCAGTACCTCCGGGCGGCATCGCGCCCCTGCGACAGAGTGGGCGGGCGATAGCCCCATTTGATCCGCCGTTCAATCGTCAGATCGCCGCAAGGCCCGCCTCGACTTGGCCGTCCCGGTTTGGCATGGTCGCCCCCGTCATGCCTCCCGCCGCCGAATCGAAGGACCGATCCGCTTGACCCGCAGGCTCTGCCTGATCACCGGCGCTTCGGCCGGCATAGGCGCGGCCTTCGCCCGCATCTATGCGAGCCATGGCTATGACGTGGCCCTGACCGCCCGCCGGGGCGAGCGGCTGGAAGCCCTGGCCGACGAAATCCGCCTGCGCGCCGGCGTCGAGACGATCACCGTCGAGGCCGACCTGGCCGATCCGGACGCGGCCGACCACATCCTGTCGGCCATCGCCGAGCACGGACGCACCGTGGACGCGCTGGTCAACAACGCCGGCTACGGCATGCGCGGCGGCTACGCCTCCAAGCCGTGGGAGGCCGAAGCCGATTTCCTGCAGGTGATGGTCAACGCCCCCTGCGAGCTGACCCGCAAGGCCCTGCCGGCCATGGTCGACCAGGGCTTCGGCCGCATCGTCAATGTCGCCTCCCTGGCCGGCTTGATGCCGGGCACGCCCAGCGCCACCCTCTATGGCCCGGCCAAGAGCTTTCTGGTCGCTTTCAGCCAGGGCCTGCACAACGAGCACCGAGACACCGGCGTCCACGTGAGCGCCCTCTGCCCGGGCTTTACCTACTCCGAATTCCACGACGTCACCGGCGATCGCGAACAGATGAAGCGGCGCACGCCCGCCTGGCTTTGGATGGGCGCCGACGAGGTCGCCGCCGCCGGCTACGAGGCCGCCGAAGCCAACCGCCCGGTCTGCGTGCCCGGCGCGCCCAACTTCGCCATCGCCGCCCTGCTGAAGGTCCTGCCCGACGAATGGATCATGACCCTGATGCGCACCCGCCGTCTGCGGGGCTTCGGGCGGTGACCGATTCTCGGATCATCGTCGCCCTCGACGTGCCCACGCGCGCCGAGGCCGAGGCTTTGGTCGAGCGGCTGGGCGATGCGGTCGGCTTCTACAAGATCGGCCTGCAGCTGCTGGCCACCGACGGGATGGCCATGGCCCGCGACCTGAAGGGCCGCGGCCGCCAGGTGTTTGCCGACTGGAAGCTGCACGACATCGGCGCGACGGTGGAAAAGGCAGCCGCTGCTCTGGCCGCCACCGGAGCCTGCGATTTCCTGACCGTCCATGCCGAGCCGCAGGTGCTGGCCGCCGCCGTCAAGGGCTGCGCGGGCTCGGGCGTCAAAATTCTGGGCGTCACGGTGCTGACCAGCCTGTCCGGCCAGGATCTGGGCGAGATCGGCTATGCCTTGAGCGTCAGCCAGCTGGTCGAGCGGCGCATCCGTCAGGCCATCGACGCCGGCGCCCACGGCGTCATCGCCAGCCCGCATGAAGCCGCTCTTGCGCGCGGCGTCGCCGGACCGGATTTCCTGGTGGTCACTCCCGGGGTGCGCCCCGCCGGCGCCTCGATGGACGATCAGCAGCGGGCGGCCACACCGGCCGACGCGATCGGCGCCGGCGCGAGCCACCTTGTGGTCGGCCGGCCGATCACGGCCGCACGCGACCCGCGCGGCGCGGCCCTGGCCATCGCCGCGGAGATCGCGGACCTTTAGGCTACCAGTGGCCCATACCGCCGCCGCAGCCGGAGTTGCAGCCGCCGTGGGGCGGCGGGGGCGGGGGTGTCCGCCTCCGCCAATGATGCGGACGTTGACGCTGGCCGAGGCTGACGCCGAGGCCGAAGCAAAGGCCGCGGCGTTGGCCGCCGCGCCGGCGCCGGCGAAACCGCCAGAGCTGGAATAGCCGCCGCCACCGCCGCCATAGACGGCCGGCGGGTAGGCCGAGCCGACGCCGCCCTGAGCGGTTTCGACAAAGGCGTCATCCAGGTGAATCTCAAGACCCGGCGCCGCGCAGTAGTTGCAGCCCTGGGCGACCGGCGGCGGCGCGCAGTTGCACGGCGGCGGCGGGGGCGGGGGCGGAGGCGGCGGAGGAGGCGGGGGCGGCGGCGGAACCGGCCGGCAGGAGCAGGGCCGCGGCTGAACCACG
>CAZJBC010000244.1:0-4513 GCA_964543805.1 uncultured Brevundimonas sp. | reverse complement strand
TCGCGCAGCGGCAGGGAGATGATCTTGCGGCTGTTGGCGGCGCCCTGTTCGGTGACCTGCTCGACCGGCAGCATCATGGCGGTGACCGGCTCGGACGGATCGCCCGAAGCCAGAATCAGCATGCGCTCAATGTTGTTGCGCAGCTGGCGCACATTGCCCGGCCAGTCAGTGACCTGCAGGGCGATGATGGCATCGTCCGCAAGCGTACGGCGCGGCAGGCTGTGGGCCTCGCTGATGCGATCGAGTTAGTATTCGGTGATCTCGGGAATGTCCTCGCGCCGCTCGGCCAGGCCGGGCACGTGCACGGGCACGACATTGAGGCGATGGAAGAGGTCTTCGCGGAAGCGGCCGTCGGCGATCTCGCTGGCCAGGTCGCGGGCGGTGGAAGACATCACCCGGACATCCACCTGAACGTCGGAGTCGCCGCCGACCCGGCGAAAGCGCTGTTCGACCAGCACCCGCAGGATACGCCCTTGCGTCTCGCGCGGCATGTCGGCGACTTCGTCGATGTAGAGCGTGCCGCCGTGGGCGCGTTCAAAGACGCCAACCTTGTGGGATTTGCCGTCCTGGCCTTCCTCGCCGAACAGTTCGGTTTCCACCCGTCCCGGCGCCATGCTGGCCGCCCCGATGGCGACAAACTCATTGCCAGAGCGCTGACTGGCCTCGTGGATCAGGCGGGCGACCAGCTCCTTGCCTGAGCCCGGAGGACCGCTGATCAGCACGCGGCTGTTGGCGGGACCGACCTTGGCGATCAGCTGGCGCAGGTGCTGAGCAGCCGGCGAGCGGCCGATGAAACCATCGGGCGTAATCGCCTTGCGGCGCAGGCGGCGGTTTTCGCGCTTGAGGCTGGCGGCCTCGAGCGCGCGGGCGACCAGCAGCAGCAGGCGATCGGACTTGAACGGCTTTTCCAGGAAGTCGTAGGCGCCGCGCTTGATGGCGGCGACGGCCGTCTCGATATTGGCGTGCCCCGAAATCATCAGCACCGGCAGATCAGGATCCAGTTCCTTCAGCAGATCCAGCAGGGCCAGGCCATCCATGCCACCGCCCTGCATCCAGATGTCGAGCACCACCAGCGCCGGCTTGCGCGCCTTGATGGCGGCCAGGGCCGACTCCGAATTGGCGGCCACACGGACGCTGTAGTTCTCGTCCGACAGGATGCCCGCGACCAGTTCGCGGATGTCGGATTCGTCATCGACCACTAGAATATCGGCGGCCATCAAGTCCTCACACGTGCTCGGTTTGAATAGGGCTTTGGGTCTCGCCAAAGCGGGGTTGTTCGTCTTGCGGCAGCACCATGACAACCAGGGCGCCGCCGACGTCTTTCGCATCGGTCAAGCTGAGAGAGCCGCCGTGGTCTTCCAAAATCCGGCCGACGATCGCCAGGCCGAGGCCGGTGCCCTTTTCGCGAGTGGTGACATAGGGCTCAATCAGCCGGTCACGGCCTTCCTCGGGCAGGCCGACGCCATTGTCCTCGACTTCGAAGATGACCAGTTCGTCCTGGCGTCGGATTCGCGCGACGATCTTGCCGGCAAAACCCGTTTCGCCCTGAGCGCGGGCCTGAACCGCCTCGGCGGCGTTCTTCAGAATGTTGGTCAGGGCCTGACCGATCATCCGCTCATCGCAGTGGATCAGAGGCTCGCCCTTCATGTCCTCGGTCAGGGTAATTTCGATTTCCGGATTGGCGACGCGGCGGGCGAACACCGCCTCGCGCAGCAGCTCGGGTCCGTCGCAGGTGGTGATCCTCGGCGCCGGCATGCGGGCGAAGGAGGAGAACTCATCGACCATGGTGCGGATATCGCCGACCTGACGGATGATGGTGTCGGTGCAGCGGTCGAAGATGTCGACATCCGAGGTGATCTCGGCGCGATACTTGCGGCGCAGACGCTCGGCTGACAACTGAATCGGGGTCAGCGGGTTCTTGATCTCGTGAGCGATGCGGCGGGCGACGTCGCGCCAGGCGGCGTTGCGCTGGGCGGCAACCAGGCGGGTCATGTCGTCGAAAGTGAGCACCAGGCCGGCATGGGCATCGCCGCCGGCCCGCACCCGCAGGCGGCGGGTCAGGTTGCCGCGCAGGACATTGAGCTCGGCCTCCGCGCCGGAACCGGTTTCGGCTGCCCGCTGGGCCACATCGAGCAGTTCGGGCGCCACGTCGGCGAGCGCCTTGCCGCGCGCCTGATCCTCGCTGATGTCCAGCAGGCGCAGGGCCTGGTTGTTGAAGGCCGAAATCCGGCCGGCTGGATCCAGGCCGATGACGCCGGCGGAGACACCGGACAGAACGGTTTCAATGAAGTTGCGGCGGTTTTCCGCGTCCTTACCGGCCGTGACCAAGGCGCTGGTCTGGCGATCAAGGTCGTCGATCATTTGATTAAAGGAATGCGATAAGGCGTTGAGTTCCTGCAGGGACGAGTCCGTCGGCACCCTGGCTTTAAGGTCGCCGCCGGCGACCTTGTTGGCGGCATGGATCAGGCGGGCGACCGGGTCGGAAATGCTGTTGGCCACGCGCATGCCCAGCCAGATCGCGCCCAGCACCACCAGCAGCACGGTCTCGAAATAGCTCCACATGAACAGGGCCTGCAGCTTGCCGCGAACGACCTGCATGTCGCGATACTGATGCACGGCGTCAGCCGAGACCTTCAGGCGGGTATAGAGCCCCGGCGGATAGGGCGCCTCGACCAAGACATAGGGATGGTTGGGCCCCGACAGCGGGAACAGCACCTGGGCCACGTCCGTCTTCTCGTCGATGGTGTCCGGCAGAGTGCAGTCCTGGCTGGGCGACGGCGACTGGCACTGGGGCCCAACGGCGGCGTTCGCATCGATATAGGCGCGCTGATTGGGCGGCACATAGGGTTTGGCGTGCGCGGTTTCCGCTTCAGCCAGCACCTGCCCCTGCTCGTCGATCACCCGGATCGAGATAAACCCGCGCTGGGCCATCTGGGGCTTGAGGATCTGCTGCTCAAAGGTCTCGCGCGAGCGATGCAGCACGTCGATGTAGCGGTTCAGATCAATGGAGGTGGCGCTGATGTCGCCGCCCAGGCTTTCCTGTTCGATATCGCCAACTTGCTGGGCGATGGCGGCGTAGCTGTTCACCATCGTCTGCATCTTGGCCGAGAACCAGCCGTCGATTCCTCGGGTGACCAGCAGGCCGAAGAACAGGGCGATGATCACCGCCGGCACCGCCGCCGCCAGGGCGAACAGACTCATGTAGCGCAGATGCAGTCGCGAGCCCTCTTCGCGCGAGCGCAGCACCGCTGGAATTCGGGTCCCAACCAGGCCCATCAGCACGCAGATCAGACCGCCGTTGATGACCAGGGCGGTGATGACGATCTGAAGGGGCCGGCCGATATCGCCCTGGGCGCCCTGCCCTGACGACACGAGCCAGACCGTCAGGGCCGCAAGGCCCGCCGCGACGATGAAGATGATGACGAAGAGGCGCCCGGCCGTGCGGCCGTTGCGCAATCCCTGGTCCGATACGGGCGCGGCTTCCCTACTCATGGAGTCAGCCTAGGGGTAACTGTGGCTGAATATCAACAGCTATGTTGCGAAACTACGTCACCTTTTCGGGCGCATGCTCTCGACGCCGAGATCGTTTATCTTTTTGCGCAGGGTATTGCGATTCAGGCCGAGGATTTCAGCGGCCCGCACCTGATTACCGCGAGTGGCGCTGAGGGTCAGGCGGATGAGCGGCGCCTCGACCTCTTCGAGGATGCGGTCATAGAGACCGATGGGCGGAACGCCGTCGGCCTGAGTGGCAAAATAGGACTGAAGATAGCGCTCCACCAGGCCGGACAGGGTGACAGGGCCCTCCTGTCCCGGCGCTTGAGCCGAGTGGTCGGTCAGTTCACGCTCGACGATGCGGGCGGTGATCATGTCTTCGCCATAGAGGGCGCAGATGCGACGGATCAGATTTTCCAGCTCGCGGACATTCCCCGGCCAGTCGTAGCTTTTCAGCCGGTCCAGCGCGCCCTGGTCGATGGTCTTGGCGGGCAGGCCCTCGCGATTGGCGCGCAGCAGGAACGAGCGGGCCAGATCCGGGATGTCTTCAGTGCGCTCGCGCAACGGCGGCAGGCGAACGGGCGCGACGTTGAGCCGGAAGAACAGGTCCTCGCGGAACAGGCCCTCGCGTATCAGGGCGCGAAGGTCACGGTTTGTGGCCGCGATGATACGCACATTGGGCCGGCGGCCGGTCTTGGGGTTGATAGCGGTCTCGGTGCCGTCGATCACGCGCAGCAGACGGGTCTGGGCGTCCAGCGGCATGTCGCCGATCTCGTCCAGGAACAGAGTGCCGCCGTCGGCTTCTACCAGCTTGCCGTGATCGTTTTCGCCATAGCCGAACAGCTCGGTCTCGACCCGCTCGCGCGGGGTGGCCGCCAGATTGATGACCACGAACTTGCCGTCGCGCCGACGTCCAAGCTCGTGCAGGGCGCGGGCGACCAGCTCCTTGCCGGTGCCGGACTCGCCCAGCACCAGGACGGTCAGGTCGGCGCCCACCAGGCGGGCGACGGTGCGGTAAACC
>CAZJBC010000243.1:0-4516 GCA_964543805.1 uncultured Brevundimonas sp. | reverse complement strand
CCGGGGCGGCGTCGGCTGGCGCGGAGTCGACGGCCGGGCCGGCGGCCGTCGGCGCGTCGGCGCGGGCAGGCGCGCCTGCGAGCAGGGCCAGAGCCATGGCGGCGCCGGCGGCGATGGCGAGCGGGGTGCGATAGGGTTGCATCATCCTGGTCCTGCCTTCGGCAACGGGCGAAAGATCGATCCGGCCTGTGTCTTCAATAGGGCGCCGGGCGGCTTTAACAAAGCCATCACCACAGCCGCGCTATGCCTGCGGCATGAGTGATTTCGCAGCAAGGCTGGAACACGCCGGGGGCCTGTTCGCCGACAACATCGTCAATGTGTTTTTCCTGCCGGGGTCGCAGTTCTCGCTTCTGTCGATCGGCTGCGCCCTGTTGGTCGCGGCCGCCTTCCTGTTGATCAAGCGCCGCCGCGGCGCGCCGGTGAAGGTGCTGATCCGGGCCCTGTTTCCCAAACGGTTCCTGACCAGTCCTTCGACGCGGGCCGACATCGCCTTTGTCGCCTTCAACACCCTGATGGCCGGCGTGCTGTTCGGCTGGGCCATGGTCTCCTACGCGACGGTGGGACATTTTGTGGCGGACGGTTTGACCAGCCTGTTCGGCCCGGTGGCGGCCAGCGGGCTGCAAGGCGGCGTCTGCGTGGCGATCATGACCGCCGCCCTCTATCTGGCCTATGAATTCGCCTACTGGTTCTACCACTACCTGTCTCACCGCATCCCTTTCCTGTGGGCCTATCATCGGGTGCATCACACGGCTGAGGTGTTGTCGCCCCTGACCAATTTCCGGGTCCATCCGGTCGACAGCCTGGTGTTCGGCAACGCCGTGGCCCTGGTCACCGGCCTGGTGGGAGGGACCCTGACCTGGGCCCTGGGCCGGCACGTCAATCCGTTTGTGATCAACGGGACCAATGTCATCCTGGTGGCGTTCCTGTTCTGCCTGGTTCACCTGCAGCACAGCCACATCTGGATCGCGTTCCGGGGCGTATTGGGCCGGTTGGTGATGAGCCCGGCGGCCCACCAGCTGCACCATTCGTCCAACCCGGCCCACTTTGGCGCCAACTTCGGCAGCTGCCTGTCGGTCTGGGACTGGATGTTCGGCACTCTCAACCTGCCGGGCGAGAAGGCAGAGCGCCTGACCTTCGGCGCGGCGCGGCCGGGCGAGCAGCCCCACAGCGTCACCGGCGGCCTGCTCGCGCCCTTTGCCGAAAGCCTGCGGCCCTCCGACGAAGTCGGCGGCGGCCTGTTCGGGCGGCCGGAGCGGACAGCCTAGTCGCTCTTGAACATGGCGACGATAGTGGCGCGGTCGAGGGTCAGGCCTTTTGCGGTAAGTTCATCGAAATTGCTCAAAATGTAGTCGCGGACCTTTTGATTGAATCCCGGCGAGCGGACGGTTGCACCGCCGTTGGGGATGTCGGTTTGAATGGCGGGCTCCAGAGCGTGGATCGCCGCGTCCGGTGGGCCGAATACGCACCTCCTCGTCCCATTGGCGCTTGCGCTCCCGCACACCGCGACCCGGTCCTGGTTTGCATAGGGCAGGTCGTAGTCGATTTGAGCTTTCGGCGCGTCACTGGAAGAATCGAAGATGCAGCCTTTCAACGTTTCGCCTGCAGGCAGGAAACATTCGAACAACCGGGTCCCATCGGTGAAGCGCAGGGTCCGGTCGTGGTCCGCCGGCTCAATGGCAGAGCCAGTATTCCCGGGCGCGATGGTCTGAGGCACGCCGGTGATGGCCTGGTAGATGCCGGGCGTGACCTGCAGGATGCGGACTCCCGGCGGCAGGACGATGGGCGGCGACAGGCCGGCCGCCTCGCCCGTCGGATCGGCGATGCAGTTTATCAGGGCGCCGGCGGGTGAAAGGTCGCATTTGAGACCGGCCGCTTTGGTCTCCGGACCGGCGGAAACGACAGAGGGCCGGGGCAGGTCTTGCGCCTGAACTGTCGAGGGCTGGCCTGCGCCCTTGCCCGAAGCCGGCGCTGGTAATGGGTCGGCGAAATCAGCCGGCTGATCCTGGCGCTGCACTGCGCCGACCACATCGCGCGGCGGCTGAACCGCCCAGGCCGCATAGCCTGCGAAAAGGGCGATAAGCGCGACCATGAGCGCGCCGGCGCGCCGCTTGGCGCGCCCAGGCGACCTACGCCTGATCTGGACGATTCGGGCCTCCAGGGCGCCGGCGCGTCTGGCCGGCCACTGGCAACCGATGGGTACGGTCAGGACGGCCAGCTGGGTCTTGAGCAGGGCTTCGGCATAGGTGCGGCGGGCGCCCGGATGGGCGGCTACAACCGCCTCGTCGCACGCCGACTCCTGATCGATACGGGTCAGGTGGGCGGCAAGGTGGATCAGCAGGTTCGGCCAGAACAGGCATTGGGTCAGGGCGATCAGGCCATTCACGCGCGGGTCCTGGTGAGCAAGATGGGTGCGCTCGTGGGCCAGTATCATCTGCTGTTCAGCGTGGGTGAACTGGTTTGCAAAGCCTGTTGGGAGGCACAGTCGTGGCCGCAGAAGGCCAACCACGGCGGGCCCGGCCTGTCCGGCGCGCGCCTTGCGGACAAAGGCGTGCTGTCTGAGCGCAAGCAGGACGAGACTGGCGACCAGTCCGGCGGCCCATGTGGCGATCAGCGCGCCGGACCAGTCGGCCGCAGGCGCGGCCGCTGGTCGTTCCAGCGCCTGCGCGCCGGTCTCCAGAGTCAGGACAAGGGAAGGCGAGGGGCTTAGGGCGCGAAGGGCAGGCGCGGCGGCCACCGTCGCCATGCGGGCGGCGGGCAGAAAGCCGGCGAGAACGGCCGCCGGGACGATTGCCCATAACAGGTATCGGGTTCGAGCGCCGAAAAGGTGGAGCACGGGCGCCCGCAGGACCAGGACGACGAGGATCGCCGCGTCGGCGAGCAGATTGGCTTTGATCAGGAGGGGCAGGATATCACTGCTCATCGTCAATCTCCTCGATCAGGGCCTGCAGCCGGGCGATGTCTTCGCGCTTGAGGTTCCGGCGGGCGGCGAATTGGGTGACGAAGGGCGCGAGGCGGCCGTCGAACAGGCGGTCCAGCAGGTTCTGGCTTTCCGCCTCGACCCAGGCCGCCCGCTCAATGAGGGGTCGGTAGACGTAGCGACGGCCCTCCTTCTTCTTGGCGACGGCCTTCTTGGCGACCAGACGGCCCAGAAGAGTGCGCACTGTCGGCTCGCTCCAGCCCTGGTCGAGGGCAAGGGCGGCGGTTGCTTCCTCGGCGTCGAGAGGTCCCTTGCGCCAGAGCGCATCCATGACCTGGCTTTCCGCGGCGCTGATCTTCATTTCGTTACGTCCGTAAAATTTCACAATTCGTTACACGTGTAAAAAGACTCGTCAAGCGCGATGTGGTGGCGCGGAAATATCGCTGCGGACTTTGTGATCTATCGTAAGCCTCATGCGCGCCTCCGTCATTCTCGTGATCATCGCCGGCGTCCTGCTGTTGTTCGTCGGCGGTGCGGTGGCATGGCGCGAAGTGTTGTGGCGCTCGGGCTGGTTTCGTGCGGGACCGGAAATCGCCCGTGGCATGCCGGGGTTTTCCGGCGCCGAGTTCGGGCCCTGGACACGGCGGCTGAACCAGCGGTTTCCGATCGGTTCGGCCGAGACCAAACTGACCGAGGAGTTGCGCCGGCAAGGCTTTCAGGTCGATGTCGATGCGCACCGCGCGGCCTACGGCTGGGCTGTCTATCCGTGCGTCTACACCCTGACGGTCGTCTGGCGGTCCGACGAACAGTTCCGGGTGCGGGTGATCCAGGGCGGACTGCTCGACGCCTGCACCGATCCGAAGTTTCTGCTGCCCGACCGGCCCCGGTTTGGCGGCCGACCGCCCCAGGGCCAGCCTCTCGCGCCGCCCGTGACCGAACCCACGCTTGTTCCCCTGGCGAAATCCGCCTAGGTTCCGCGCCGTTTTCAAGTCACCTTACGTCCCCTTAAGCCGCAAAAGGCCGCATGGAAGTTCAGCGTCACTATCTCGAGTTCGAGCGTCCCATCGGCGAGCTTGAGGCGAAGATCGAAGAGCTCTCGAAACTGTCCGAGACGACAGGCGAGGGCGGGTTCGAGTCCGAAATCGGCGCCCTGCGCGCGCGCATGGAGGAAATGCGCCGCGAGGCCTATGCGACCCTGGATCCCTGGCAGAAGACGCAGGTCGCCCGCCACCCGGACCGGCCCCACTTCACCCACTATGTGGCGGGGCTGATCGAGAACTTCGAAGAGCTGCGCGGCGATCGCAAATACGCCGACGACCAGGCGATCGTCGGCGGGCTGGGGCGTTTTCGCGGAATGCCCGTCGCGGTCATGGGCCACGAGAAAGGCCACGACACCACCACGCGTATCAAGCACAACTTCGGCATGGCCCGGCCCGAGGGATACCGCAAGGCCGTGCGGCTGATGGATCTGGCCGAACGGTTCAACCTGCCGATGCTGACCTTTGTGGACACCGCCGGCGCCTATCCGGGCGTGGGCGGCGAAGAGCGCGGCCAGGCCGAGGCGATCGCCCGCAACCTGATGGTCATGGCCTCGCTGCG
>CAZJBC010000242.1:0-4519 GCA_964543805.1 uncultured Brevundimonas sp. | reverse complement strand
CACGGTCATTCGCTCGATACGCCTGACCGGCGATCCGCAGGAGATCGATTGCCGCTACGAGGCCATCAAGGGCCTGGTCCTGCGCGCCGAGTTTGTGAAGAAGCTCTAGCCGCTGCGGCGATCGAGCGCAGAGGGATCAAAACTTGATCCCGCGCATTCCGGTTTCGTCCCGCTTGCCTGGATTAGCATGAGCGCCTTCCCGCGCCCACCGCCAACCCGCACAGAAAGAGCCTACCCATGAAAGACCGCCGCGTACCCGATGTCGTCTTTAAGACCCGCGTTCGCGATGAGAGCATCGGCGGGCCCAATCCCTTCCGCTGGCAGGACGTGACGACCCGCGAGATTTTCGGCGGCAAACGGGTGGTGGTCTTCAGCCTGCCCGGCGCCTTTACGCCCACCTGTTCCAACGAACAGTGCCCGGCCTTTGACCTGCTGTACGATCAGATCAAGGCCGCCGGCGTCGACGAGGTCTATTGCCTGACAGTCAACGACGCCTTCGTGGTCTACCAGTGGCGGAAGCACCTGGGCGTGAAGAACATCAAGTTCATTCCCGACGGCTCGGGCAAGTTCACCCGGCGCATGGGCATGCTGATCAACAAGGAGCACCTGGGCTTCGGCTATCGCAGCTGGCGCTATGTGATGGTGGTCAATGACGGCGTGGTCGAACAGTGGCTGGAAGAGCCCGGGATCAACGACGAGGGAACCGACGAGGATCCCTACACGGTGACCGCGCCCCACGTAGTGCTGGAATGGCTGCAGAGCGACGAGGGCAAGCGCAAGGCCTAGGGGGATCAGCGCAGGCCTTGGGCGGCGACGATGGCCTTGGCCTGTTCGTGACCCAGGTCCGCCGCCCGGCGGATCCACTTCATGGCCTCCGCGTCGTCGGGCGTCACCCCTTCGCCGTTGTTGTACATCGCCCCGACATTGAAGGTGGCATCAGCATCGCCCCCGTCGGCGGCGATCCGGAACAGGCGCATGGCCTCGGCAAAGTTGCGCTTGACCCCCTCGCCGTCATGGAAGGCGATGGCCAGCTGGCGGGTGGCCGTGACCAGGCCCGCGTCCGAGGCGCGCTTGAACAGCTCCACAGCGCGCGCATCGTCCTCCGTCACCCCCACGCCGTCCTGATAGGCCAGACCCAGGTAATAGACGCCGAGCGGATAGTCCTTGTCGGCCGCCTTGCGCATCCAGTCGACGGACTGACTTTCATCGCGCGGCACGCCGGCGCCCATTTCGTACATCTGGCCCAGGCGGAACATCGCCTCGGCCGAGCCCGCGTCCGCCGCCTTGTGGAACCATCCTCCGGCGGCCGCCTCGTCCCTGGCCACGCCGTTTCCGTCCAGATAGGCCGTTCCCAGGTCGTACATGGCTTTGGCCTCGCCGCGGTCGGCCGCCTGACGCAGGGCGGCCAGGTCCGGCGCCTGGGCGTGGGCCGCGATCGGCAGACTGCAGGCCAGCGCCAGGGCGGCGACTGCGCCGGCCCATCTGCCGTCCTTCAAAACCGTCATCCGACCTTCCCCCTTCCGCACCATCTGCCCCCGCTCTAGCCGCCTGCCGTCTGAGGCCCGAACAGGATGGGTATGCGCACCTTGTCCGAAGTCGGCCGCCCGAACGAGGCCCAGACGGTATATTTCAGATTGGGGACCATCGACAGCGCCGCTGCGCCGAAGCCGGCGCCGGCCGGACTTTCGGACTCGACCACGCAGTCAGCCGCGGCCCCCGCAGCGTTGCGGGCGCAGGCCAGAATGGCGCGGCCTGAGGTGATGCCCTTGGCCCTGGCGTCGACGGGAAAGGCGTCTTCAAAATCATCGTGGCTGGGCAGGACCACCGGCTTGGGCTCGGCGACCACGGTGGCCGGATCCTGACTGGCCAGGCCTTGTGGAAAGTCGACCGTTACATTGACCTGCCCGCCCATGGCGTCCTCGCCGGCGCTCTTGGTTGGTCCCCGGAAATACCGCATCAGCGTCAGGGCGGCGGCGCCAAAACCTTTATCTTGGGGATTTTCGGCCCGCACCTCGCAGTTGGTCAGCACGCCGCCGTCACCGAATTTGCAACGGAGCAGGGCGGCCCCAGACAGGGGTTTGGCCTTTAGGCGCGCCGGATAGGCGGCGGCCCATTGCGCGGCGGTGGGCGCCGCCACCCAGTCGATGTTCGAATAGAGCCGGTCGGTGGGATCGGGCTTGTGAACGTCGCCCCGCACGGTGAAGTACATCGGAATATCGACCCGTGCGCCGCCGACCGGGACGCCATCGATCGTCATCGGCTTCATCCTGAAAAACTGCGCCGCGGCGACGGCGGCGTCTCCGTAGCCGCCCTCGGAAGGGGACTCGCGCGCAACCTGACAGTTCTGAACCAGACCCTCATCGGTCACGGTACAGGTCATCAGCGCCGTTCCGCTCCGGCCCAGCCGCAGCACCCGGGCTGGAAAGATGCTGTCGAACTGATTTTGCGTGGGCTGGGTCACCCAGTCCGGATGTGTAATGATGTGCGGACGATCCTGGACCGCCGCCGGCTGGGCCAGGCCGCTCGATGAGATCGCCAGAGCCGCCACGCACGCCGCCAAAACAGCGCCTGATCGAAACGGGTTGTTTCGAATTTCCATGGCCTCCCCTCCCGTCAGCCCTTCAGGAACACCTTCCGCCAACCGCCGCCGGTGAGCAAGGCCACGTCCAGCAGGGCGAGCGTCAGGCTCGCGCCCGGGCGGCCGGCCATGTAGACGGGCCGCCATTCAGGGCCGAACTTGGCCTTGAAGGCGTGCAGGCCCTGAAAGCCGTAGAGCGCCCCGCCCTCGGCGAACACCAGGGCGCCGACCCGGGCGAACAGGGGCGCCAGGCGCCGGTTCTCCAGGCCCGACAGCGGCGCCATGCCCAGGTTGAACTCGCGGCAGCCCTGCTCCCTGGCCCATTCCACCAGGCTGACCAGCAGATAGTCCATCACGCCGGCCGGCGCGCCCGGGCCATAGCGCATCAGGTCGATGCCCGCCTCGCGCCCGTCGGCGGTGGTCTGCACATTGGAAAAAGCCAAAATCTCGCGGCCCCGCCGCACCACGGCCAGCAGGTCGCGGTCCAGATAGGCCGGGTCGAAAAAGCCCATGGAAAAGCCCTTCTCGCCGCTGGCGTGCTGCTTCATCCAGGCGTTGGACAGCTGGCGCAGCTGGACGGCCAGGCCACTGGCCGAGCCGCGCGGCAGGACCTCGAACTCGCACCCCTCGCCGCGGGCCTTGTTGCAGGCCGTGCGCAGGTTCTGGCGCGCCTTGCCGGTCAGGGAAAAGCCCGACAGATCGACCACCGCGTCCTCGCCGACCAGACGCATGATGAACCCCATGCCGGCCAGCATGGGCAACAAGTCGGCGGAGATGCCGTAGAAGATCGCCCGCCCGCCGGCCTTGTCGGCCGCCTCGACGAAACGCCACATCAGCTCGGCGCGCTCCTCGATGGGACCTACCGGATCGCCCAGGGCGATCCAGTGACGGCGGCGGATGCGGTAGGCCAGAACGCTTTGGCCCGAGTCGGAGAACAGAAAGTCCTTGTCGCCCGACAGCCAGATGCGCGCATCGGCCCGCACGCCCGGCGTGGTGTCGAGGATCTCGCGCACCTTGTCCAGCACCGCGCCGGTCGGCCGGCTCAGGCGCGGGGCGGGCGTGGAAAACAGCATCCACAAGGCGATCACCAGCACAACCATGGCCACTACCACGCCGGCGCGGTACGAGCGCGAGGCGTCGCTGTCGCGGACAAAGGTCCAAAGCATTTCGTCGGTGAAGATGTCGTTGTTATAGGACCAGAAGCTGAGCACCACGGCGCTGGCTACGGCGCCGGCGGTGGCCAGCAGCCAGGCGGCGCTGACCCGTCCAGAAAAGATCCGCGACGGCCGGTCGAAGGCGCGCCGCTGCAGCCAAAAAAGGGCGGCGACCAGCAGCATCACGATGGCGGCTTCGTACTCCAGGCCCTTGATCAGCGAGAACACCGCGCCGGCGATCAGCAACATCAGCGCCGCCCAGAACGCTCCCTGACGCCGAGCCCACAGGCCCGAGCCGACCAGCATCAGCAACAGCCCCACCAGGCTGGCCGCAAAGTGCGAGAAATCGACCACCAGGATCGGCGCGTATCTGGTCAGGGTGGTCAGACGGTCGGCTATGGCCGGCGTCGCCGCCGAGGCCACCATCAGCGCGCCCAGGGCGAAGGCCGCGATGGCCGCCAGATAGGGCGCGAGCTCAAGCCCGATCCCCGCCAGCGCGCCCCCGATACCCCCGCGCTCGCCCGCCCTGACCTTCGCGTTCATGGCTTCGTGTTACAGGGTGTTGCAGGTGGCGCCTAGGGAACGGGAGGTGAGCGGGGCTGTTTCGTTACGGCGTTTCGGGATTTAGCAAACTGTCACCGAAACATCCCCCACTTGAGAAACGAAAAGAGAACATGCTACCGGTCATGGGGCATGTCCCCTGCCCTGCCGCCTGCTTTTTCTGACTGGTTCGCATCCCGCGGCTGGACGCCCCGGGCGCATCAGCTGGCCATGGTGGAACAGGCCG
>CAZJBC010000241.1:0-4525 GCA_964543805.1 uncultured Brevundimonas sp. | reverse complement strand
CCAATCCTGCGACCGGCGCAGGCGCTGGCGGGGCGACGCTCACGGCTGCCAACCCCGCGGCCGGCGCGGGACGCGGCGCCGGAGCCGGCGCTCCCGCGGCGGGACGATCCGGCGCAGCCGGCGCCCCGGCAGGCTCTGCGACGGCCGCGCCGGACTCTACCCAGCCTGCGGCCGCGGGCGCCAATGGCAAGCCGACGGATCAGACGGCCACGACAACGGTCGAACTGGTGTTCCGCAACGCCGAGCCGGGCAAAAGCGTCACCGTCACCGCTGTTCCCGACAGCAATACGTTTCAGCCAAACAACGTCACCCTTACCTTCGCACCCTGACCCGCCATGGCGAGCAGCCTGCGAGACTTTGACGCTGTGATCGCCAAAGCCCGCGACGGCCGGGTCTATCTGCCTGTGCCGTTCGATCCGGCCACCGCTTGGGGCGGAGCGCGGCATCTGGGCGGATCGCTCAACGCACAACACTTCCGCGGTCGCCTGGAGACGATCGATGGCGTCCGGGGCGTCATCCTGAGCCCCATGTGGCTGCGGGACATCGGGCTGAAGCCCGGCGATGCGGTCGCGGTGATCCTGACCGCCGAAGGGCCGATCGGGATGGCTCTGGCGCCCGACATGGCCAGCGCCCTGGCCGCCGCGCCGGCCGCCGCAACGTTCTGGGACGATCTGGCGCCCTTCTATCGCAGGGCCTTCGTCAAATGGATCGACAGCACAAAGGGCAAACCGGACGTACGGGCGGCGCGGATCGCCGAGGTGGTGGGGTTGCTCAAGGCGGGCAGGAAGGTGCGGCCTAAGGGCTGACCTTGGGCGCATAGGGCCCCGTGGTTTGAACCACGTGGGCGTTCAGGACTCGCACGTTCGGATGGGCGTCGAGGAAGGCGATCACGTCTGTCAGACTGAAATCGGCATCGGACGGGTAAAGGGCTTCGAACACGGCTCTGACCAGGGCGAAGTCCTCGGGCGTGTCGACGGACAGGCGATAGTCCGGCGCGTTCAGCGGCACGGGCGTCTCGCCGGTGCGAAAACCGTTGGCGGCGCGCTGGATGAAGGGGGTGACGTGCTCGCGGTCATAGGATGCATCGGCTTCGGTGAAGGCGCGATCGAGGGCGGCGCGGGTGAAAACCTCCACCGAGGCGCCGTTGGGCAGTTTGGGCACAGGCCCCACCGAGGCGTAGTCGAAGCTGGCGCGATGTTCCAGAAACCAGCCGGCCTGGGCGTCGACGATCCGGTGGTCGAGCAAGGGGCAGTCGCTGGTGATGCGCACGACGACCTCGGTTGCCGGCGCGACGGCGGCGAGCGCGGCGTGGAAGCGGCCCAGCACGTCGTTCTCGTCGCCGCGGAAGAAGGCGATCTCTTCGGCCTCGCATAGGGCCTGCAGCGGATCGTCCTGCAGATTCTGGGTCATGGCGATGACGATGGCGTCGAGGGTTTTCGCCCGGCGCAGACGCTCGAGCAGCAACAGCAGCATCGGCCTGCCCAGGATAGGCTTAAGCACCTTGCCCGGCAGGCGCGTCGAGGTCATGCGCGCCTGGATGACGCCCGTTACCTTCGCTCTGTCCGCCGCGTTCGTCATGCCTGGTCCGGTAGAGATATATTCACCCGTGATGCGGCAGATTTTGATACCGCTTCGGCGGCGGCGTCCACCCGCGGAAGGCAAACTTGATGGCCGGACTGTTGAGCATAGGGGCCGGCCCCTTCCAGCTTCCCCTGATCCGCAAGGCAAAGGCGCGCGGCCTGACGGTCATCGCCTGCGACGGCGATCCGGCCGCGCCTGGGCTGGCCATGGCGGACCACGCCGCCGTCGCCGACATCCGCGATCCAAAGGCCTGCCTGGCGATCGCCCTAAAGTTCGAGGTTGACGCCGTGACCTGCCTGGCGACCGAGGCTGGGGTGGTGAGCGCGGCCTTCATCGCGCAGGAGATGGGTCTGCCCGGCCTGCCCGTGGCGGCGGCGGGCCTGGTCACCGACAAGCTGGCCATGCGCCGGGCCTTCGAGCGCGCGCGCCTGGCTTCGACGGTATTTTACGGCTGCGCCAGCCTGGACGAAGCCAGGACCGCCCTGACGACGATCGGCGGACCCGCCGTGGTCAAGCCGGCCAATGGCGCGGGCTCGCGGGGAGTCAGTTATGTGGGATCGCCTGCCGAACTCGAAACCGCCTATGGCCGCGCCCGCGCTGTGGCGGGCGACAGTTCTGTGTTGGTGGAAGCCTTCATGCCGGGCCACGAGGTGGCGGTCGAAGCCATCATGTGGGGCGAGCGGTTCGAGCTGCTCTGCATCAGCGACAAGATCAGGACCCGGCCGCCCTATCTGCTCGATCTGCAGCTCTGGTATCCTTCGCCGCGCCCCGCCGCCGAGCACGCCGCAATCGCGCAACTGGCCGAGGCCGCCGCCCGGGCCCTGGACGTGCGTAACGCCCCCCTGCATATCGAAATCATGATGACGGCCGACGGGCCGCGCCTTGTGGAGGTCGCGGCGCGCGGCGCGGGCTTCCACGTTTTTTCCGAAATCACCCCCGTCGTTACCGGAGTCGATACGATCTCAGCCCAGATCGACCTGGCCTACGGGATCACCCCGCCCCCTGCCCCGCGCATCCCCGGTGGCGCCGTACTCGATTTTCCGCAGATTCCGCCCGGACGCATCACCGCCATAGCCGGCGAGGACGAGATCCGCGCTCATCCGGGCGTGCTGTTCTACGAGCGGTTCCGTAACGTCGGGGATGTGGTCGAGCCGCTGCGCTCCGGCGCCGATCGGGTTTGCGCCATCGCCACACGCGGCCAAACCCTGGAAGAGGCCAGGGAAGTCCTCGCCTGGGCGCACGGCGTGCTGCGGATCGAGACTCAGGGCAGTTAGGGCGTCATGCGCGACCTGCCCATCGCCCTGACCTTTGATCTCGACTCCGACCTGTTCGATGAGTCCGTCGCACCGACCGGCGGCCATACGAAGATCAGCTGGCGCGGGATCAACGAAGGCGTGCCGGCGATCCGCCAGCGGCTGGAAGAGATCAACCGCGCCTATGGCGTCGCCTGCGCCCCGACCTGGTTCGTGCGGGTCGACAACCAGATCGCCGACCTCTACGGCCGCCCCGGCCATCTGCTCGCCCAATACGCCAGTCTTTTTGATGACTTGCGCGCCGCCGGCGAAGAGATCGCCTGGCACCCTCATCTTTACCGAAGCGACGGCGAGGCCTGGAAGCAGGAGACGGATGACGCCGCCCTGCTGACCGCCATGACCGCCGCCCTGGCCGACATGCGCGCGCTGGGGTTTTCCCCGGCCGTGGGTCGGATCGGCGAGGCCTATGGGTCGAACGGGACCATGGCCGCGTTTGACGCGCTTGGGATGGCGTTCGCCTCGACCGCAATGCCGGGACGCACGCGGATCGACGCCGAGCGGTCGCTGGACTGGGGCCCGACGCCGCACGCCGCCTATCACCCGTCGATCGCCGACTATCGCGTGCCCGGCGATCCAGCACGCCATGTGCTGGAAATTCCGTTTTCCATGCTGAAAGTCAAAGCCGCCTACGATACCGAACCGTTCTCGCGGTACCTGGATCTTTCCTACAAGACCGCGGCCCTGGCCGTCGGCATGGACGATCTGGTGCGCGATGCGCCCTATATCGTAGCCGTCACCCACCCCAGCGCGATCCTGCGAGAATTCGAACCGGCCGGCGGGCATGGGCTGGTCTCGTTCGACGTGGAAAGCCTGCACTTGAGCCTGGCCATGGTCATCGAACGCGCCCGCGCCGCGGGGCGGTCCCCGCGTTTCCTGCGCCTGTCTGACCTCGGCGCTGAACTGAAAGCCGGGCTTGATGGACGCGGTTAGAGCCCTCGAAGCCCGCCTCGCCGCCGATCTGGGACGACGTCACTGCATCGCCACCGGGCGCGGAGCCACCGCCATCTGGATCGGGTTGCAGGCTCTGGGAGAACGGACCGCCGCGCGCAAGGTCATTTTGCCAGCGACGCTGTGCACCAGCCCGGCGGCCGTGACGGTGCTGGCCGGGTTCGAGCCTTTGTTCTGCGATGTCGAAGCCCTGACGGGTAACCTTGATCCGGCGTGTTTGTCGGACCTGCTCGCCGCTAACCCTGATGTCGCCTGTGTCATCGCCGCGCACCTCTACGGCCAGCCCGCGAAGATTTTCGAAATCGCCGCCCAGTGCGCGAGCCATGGCGTCGCGCTCATGGAAGACGCCGCCCAGGCCTACGGCGCGGACGTTGGCGGGCGTCTCGTCGGCGGCTTTGGCGATGTCGCCATCGTCAGCTTTGGCCACACCAAGATCCTGGAAGCCGGCGGCGGCGGCGCGATCCTGACCGACGACGATGATCTGGCAGCCGTCCTGCGCGGACTGGCGGCATCCCTGCCCGCGCCGCCGGACGAGCTGGGCGTCTGGTCGGCCGCCTACCGGACGGACTACTACCGCCTGCTGCCTGACATCAAGACAGGCGCCCAACCCGCTAATTTAATTAGTGAAATATGTCTGCGTCATCCGGGGCTCTATTCCTACGCCCTGACCGATGAAGAAGCCG
>CAZJBC010000240.1:0-4527 GCA_964543805.1 uncultured Brevundimonas sp. | reverse complement strand
AACATCTATCCCGCCGAGATCGAGGCCGAGCTGCACAAGATGCCCGGCGTCGCCGACTGTGCGGTGTTCGGCGTGCCCGACGAGGAGTTCGGTGAAGCGGTGTGCGCGTTCGTGCAGCCGGGGCCTGGGGTCGAACTGACCGAGCGCGACGTTCGGTCCTATCTGCGCGCGCAGATCGCCGGGTACAAGGTGCCCAAGACCGTCCACTTCCGCGAGGCTTTGCCGCGCGAGGACTCGGGCAAAATTTTCAAACGCAAGCTTCGTGACCCGTTCTGGGCCGGGCTCGGCCGATCGATCTAGGAGCGCTTCCCATGAAACTCGACTCATCCATTTCCGCCGTGATCACCGGCGGCGCCTCAGGCCTGGGCGCGGCGACCGCGCGGCGGCTGGCTTCCCATGGGGTCAAGGTCGGGATCTTCGACCTGAACGCAGAACTGGGCGAGGCCCTTGCCAAAGAGCTGGGCGGGGTGTTCTGCCCGGTGAATGTGACGTCGGACGCCGAGGTGGACGCCGCCTTCGCCCGCAGCCGCGCGGCCATCGGTCAGGAGCGCATCCTGGTCAACTGCGCGGGCGTCGGCGGGTCGGTGAAGACGGTCAGCCGCGACCGTGAAACCGGCGCGATCAAGCAATATCCCCTCGAGAACTTCGAGCGGATCATCCAGATCAATCTGATCGGCACCTTCCGCTGCATCGTCAAATCGAGCGCCGGCATGCTGACCCTCCCGGTTCTGGAAGACGGCGAGCGCGGCGCAATCGTCAACACCGCCTCCGTGGCCGCCGAAGACGGCCAGATCGGCCAGGCGGCCTATACGGCGTCCAAGGCCGGCATTGTCGGCCTGACCCTGACCGTGGCGCGCGATCTTTCCGGCGAGGCCATCCGCGTCAACACCATCCTGCCGGGCATCTTCGACACCCCGCTGCTGCAGCGCGCGCCCGAGCCGGTGAAACAAAGCCTGGCCGCCCAGGTGCCGTTCCCCAAACGCCTCGGCATGCCCGACGAATACGCCCAGCTTGCCCTGGCCATGATCACCAACGGCTATTTCAACGGCGAGGACGTGCGTCTCGACGGCGCCATCCGCATGGGGCCTCGCTAGAAAGCACGCTCCGGCGAGGGTCGGGCGCCGCCTTGACGGCCACCGGCGGCGCGCCCATCCTCGGCTCGGATGACAGGCTCGCTCTCCCGTCGGACCCTGATGGCGCTGGCCCTTGGCGCCGGGGCCGCGCCGCGCGCCTTCGCCCAGGGCCGCCCGGTGGTCATTCCCCTTTCGGCCGACGTTCCGCAGATCGTCCTTCCGGTTCTGATCGAGGGCCGCCAGGCCATGGCGGTGCTGGACAATGGCGCGCCGGTCTCGTGGGTCGACCTGGCCTACGCCAATATCGGACCGCTGTTGGCGCGCGTCCCGGCGACCGGGGCTGTGCTGACCGCCAGCGCCGATGATCCGCCGGACCGGATTATCGGACGGGTGCGGCGCATCCGGCTGGATCCCACCGTGGAAATTCCCACCCTCCAGGCGGGCGACCTTTCGGGATTGAGCGGCGCCAACGAGCGGCGGATCTCGGCCCTCGTCGGCATGGAGCTGTTCCGCGCCAATGTGGTGGACATCGATCTGTCGAACCGCACCCTGACGGTGACCGCCGGCTCAGCGGGCGATCCGCCGGAAGGGGCCCGGGCCATTGAACTGACGGCCTCCGCCCAGTCAAAACACCTGGTGGACGTCGTCGTGGAAGACCTGCCGCCCTTCAAGGCCATTGTCGACCTGGGCAGCGCAACGCCGCTGGTCCTGGCCCCGGGCCTTGCCGCGCGGCTGGGCCTGGAGGGATCGCGGACCCCGGCCACCCACCTGATATCCATGGCCGGGGAAGGCGGAGCCCGCCGCGACGTGACCGTGCGGACAGGCAGTCTGGCCCGCGTCCGGTTCGCCGGACGGGAGTTTGCCGATGCGCCGTTTGACGTGTGCGAACTGCCGAGCGGCGAGGCGGCGGGCGAGGCCCTGCTGGGACTGCCGTTCCTCAGCCGGTTCGATCTTCGATTCGATCTGGGTCATGACCGGATGTGGGTTTTCGACACCGAACGGGCCGCCATACCCTTCAGCCGGAACCTGACCGGCCTGCAGACATCGCGAACCGCCGGCGGATTGAAGGTTATCCACGTGGCGCAGGCCAGTCCGGCCCTGACCGCCGGGTGTTCCGTGAATGATGTCATCGTCGCCATCGACGGTCAGCCGCCGGGCCCGCGCGGCGTTCAGGACGTCCGGATTGGCGAGCCCCTGGCCGTGACCCTGTCCGACGGCCAGATCCGCACCCTGACCCCTGCCCGGTTTTATTGATCCGGAATCGCACCTGGGACGCGCACGCGACCAGAAAGCGGACGCCCGGCGGCGGGCAGCGCCAAGATGTCCTGTTGTGCGTGGGCCGCCATTCTGGCTAGTGAGGCGACGCTTGCGCTTGCAAAGGACCACTCAATGACCGACGCCTGGATTATCGACGCCTGCCGCACGCCGCGCGGGATCGGCAAGTACGGCAAGGGCGCCCTGTCGGAGATCCACCCGCAGCAGCTGGGGTCTACCGTGCTGCGAGCCATCGCCGCGCGAAACAATCTCAACACGGCCGAAGTGGACGACGTGATCTGGGGCACCAGCGCCCAGCGCGGACCGCAGGGCGGAGACCTGGGCCGCATGTCGGCGCTGGACGCAGGGTACGACATCCGCTCGAGCGGCATGACTCTGGACCGCTTCTGCGGCTCCGGCATTACCGCCACCAGCCTGGCGGCGGCGACGATCATGGCCGGCATGGCCGATGTGGTGGTGGCCGGCGGGACCGAAATGATGTCCATGCCCAACCGGCGCGGCCCCGATGACGGCCCGCCGACCATGGACCGCGGCAACCTGCGCCTGCGCGCCTCGCACCCGCAGACCAACCAGGGCATCTGCGCTGATGCGATCGCCACCCTGGAAGGCATCGCCCGCGAGGACCTGGACGCCCTGGCCTATGAGAGCCAGCAACGCGCCGCCAAAGCCATCGCAGGCGGCCACTTTGACCGGGCGCTGATTCCGGTGCGACGCGAGGACGGATCGCTGGCGCTTGACCGCGAGGAATTTCCCCGCCCACAGACAACCCTCGAAGGTCTGGCGGCGCTGAAGCCGTCGTTCGAGGCCCTGGCCGACGTGGCCGTCGACGAGACGGGCGCCACCTATCGCAGCCTGGTGCTGCAGGAGTATCCGGACCTGGACATCCGCTTCATGCACCACGCCGGCAATTCATCGGGCGTGGTCGACGGCTCGGCGGCGATACTTCTTGCCTCGCCTGCCTACGCGCTCGCCAACGGCTGGAAGCCCCGCGCCCGCGTGGTGGCCATGGCCAATATGGGCGATTCGCCCACCCTGATGCTGAACGCCCCGGCGCCCGCTGCTCGCAAGGTGCTGGCCAAGGCCGGGCTCACGCTCGACGACATCGATCTGTTCGAGATCAACGAGGCCTTCGCTGTGGTGGCGGAAAAGTTCATCCGCGACCTCAAGCTGGACCGCGACAAGGTCAATGTGAACGGCGGCGCCATGGCCCTGGGCCACCCCATCGGCGCCACCGGCGCCATGCTGATCGGCACCATGGTCGACGAACTGGAGCGGCGGTATCTGAAGCGTGGACTGATCACCATGTGCGCGGCGGGCGGCATGGCGCCGGCGATTATCGTCGAGAGGTTCTAGGAATCGCTTCCTCTCGCCGAGGCTGGAAAGTGAACGATCGTTTGCCCTGAACGACGTACAGGTTTAGGCTCGGCGCCAAGCGCCGCGACGAGAAAGCGCACTGGCTGGAGGATACATCGATGAAACGGGCTGCCTATCTCATTCTAGGGACCGCGCTGGTCGCTACGCCCTTTGTCCTGCCGTCCTCGCTGATGGCGGCTGATGCGCCGGCCGCGAAGGCGGCGCCGAAAGCCGCTGCGGTCAAGGCAACGCCGGCGGCGGCCGTGGTTGTAAAGCGCAACGCCTATGGCCAGCCAGTGATCGGCGGCATGTGGACAAACGCCACCATCACCAAGGAGACCCGTCCCGCGGGCTTGGGAAACCGGCTGGTTTACACGCCGGACGAGGTCCGCAGGGAAGAGGGCGTCGTCCAGACCGAGATCGCCGTCGGCAATCGCAACACGGACCCGAACGCACCGCCCCCGACCAAGGGCGGCGATGCCTTGCCCGCCGGCATCCGCCCCGAGCTGGCCGCCGGCGGCGGCGCGGTGGGCGGCTATGACCGCGGCTGGCTGGACACCGGCTCGGCGGTCATGCGGGTGCATGGCGAGCCGCGCACTTCCATCCTGACCACGCCCGACGGCCGCTATCCGGCCCGCAAGGCCGGCGCACCCGCGCCCAGCCGCGGCCCCGTGGCTGTCGGCCGGGTCAGCACCGTGCCCGGCGCCGGTGGCCTGGACAATCCGGAACAACGCTCGGCCGGGGATCGCTGCATCCTGTCGTTCGGCCGCAACGCCGGCCCGCCGATGCTGGCCAACGGCTATTACAACAACAATTACAACATCGT
>CAZJBC010000239.1:0-4528 GCA_964543805.1 uncultured Brevundimonas sp. | reverse complement strand
CTCGGGCGACAGGGCCGGCACGTGACGGATCACCCCGCCGGCCATGATGAAGCCGTAGGCGTGGATCGGATAGGCCGGGTTGGGACAGATCACCGTATCGCCGGGCGCGGTGAGAGCCTGGGCGAGGTTGGCGAAACCTTCCTTGGAGCCGAGGGTTGCGATGACCTCGGTGTCGGGGTTCAGCTTTACGCCAAACCGCTTGTCGTAATAGCCGGCCATGGCCTTGCGCAGGCCCGGGATGCCCTTGGAGGTGGCGTAGCGGCCGGCCTTGGGGTCGCGGGCGGTCTCGCACAGCTTGTCGACGATGTGCTTGGGGGTCGGCATGTCTGGATTGCCCATGCCGAAGTCGATGATGTCGACGCCCTGGGCGCGCAGCTTGGCTTTGAGGCGGTTGACCTCTTCAAAGACGTAGGGCGGCAGGCGGCGGATGCGGTGGAATTCAGGTGTCATGGTCTTGGCCCCTCCCTCGGGGCCCGTCTCGTTCTGATTTCAAGGACTCATGGATAGCCCGGCGCGGGCGTAAAATCCACGAGAGCGGCAGGACGGATCGGCCTCCGGAACGCCCGCTATTTGGGCGGCGGAGGCGGGGTAGCTCGGGCCCGCGCCGCCCGGGCGAAAGCGTCGGCGTCCGCTGAAGCGGTTTCGGGCGGCGGAGGCACGCTGGCGGCCACGGCCTGCTGTTGGGCGGCGAAGGCGTCGATGCTGGCCTGGCTGAAGGCCTGTGAGTTCGCGGCGGCCGCCCGCAGGCTGTCGCCCGTGGCCACGAGCGCAGGGTTCGCAGCAGGGCTGGGCGCGGGGCCCTTGTCGTTGGGGTCGGCCTTGGGAATGCCGGCGAAGGTTGGGTAGGGGCCGGGATTGCGGGCCGCATCTCGGGCGGCGATCGCCACCGGCGAGTCGGCAGGCACTGGCAGCTGACCCATGGAAAACGAGTTGAGGCTCGTACAGCCGCTCAAACCCCCAGCCAGAAGGCCGGCGGCGGCGAGAGTCCTGACGATGGACGGCCGGATGCGCATGGGCCTGTCATAGTCCAAGGCGCAGCGATTAGAAAGCTCAGCGGGGCACGAGCTTGATCTCGAACAGCTTGGGCCAGTTCTTGCCGGTCACGAAGATCCGGTCCTTCTCGGCGTCATAGGCGATGCCGTTCAGCACATCGACCTGGCCGCTGGTGCGGTCCATGGGCGATAACAGACCGGACATGTCGATCCGGCCGATAACGTGACCGGTGAGGGGATCAATGCGGACGATCACATCGGTCTGCCAGACGTTGGCCCAGATCTCGCCCTTGATCCATTCGATCTCGTTGAGCATCCGCAGGGCCTGGCCGTTCAGAGTGACGGTGATGCGGTGATCTTCAGCCAGGGTGTCGGGCTTGAGGAAACGGATGTCGGCGGTGCCGTCGCTCATGATGATGAAGCGGTCGTTGTGGGTCAGCGCCCAGCCCTCGCCGCGGTAGCTCCATTCGCCCTTGGGCTGGAAGTCGGCGAGATTGTAGATGAAGCCCTTCTGGGACTGCCAGGTCAGCTCCATCAGCCTGTCGCCCCACTCGACGATGCCTTCGCCGAAATAGGCGTTGGAGATGTCGCGCTTCTGCAGGACCTCGGCGGTTTCCAGCCGTTCCTTGCGGATTGAGGATTTCCCTTCCAGGCCCGTGCTCTCGTAGAGGAAGCCGTCATGATAGAAGAGGCCCTCCGTGAAGGCGCCCGTATCATGCGGATAGGTGTTGACCACCTGATAGCCGTAGAGGGGCGCCGGCGCCGGCGGGGCGGGCGCAGCGGTGTTCTGCTGAGCGCCGCAGGAGCCCAGGGCCGCGATGATGAGCAGAAGAGGCATTCTCATGAAGCGCGACCTTAGTTGGGTTGCGGTCGAGGGCAAGGCTCGCCGTTGCCGACCGGGCGCGGGCGTGTCATGATGCGGGAATCGGGGCGTAGCGCAGCCTGGTAGCGCATCTGCTTTGGGAGCAGAGGGTCGGAGGTTCGAATCCTCTCGCCCCGACCAATCACACTCACGGAGCCGGCGAGCCTAGCGAATCGCAGGCAGCCTGGGCAGCGGCGGCACAGCGCCGAGCGTCGAGCCGTCGTAGCCTTTGGTTTTGATCAGGTTCAGCAGGCCCAGCCAGATTGCCGTATCAACGGTCATGGTCGGATTGGCGCTGCAGACGCTGTCCATGGCCGTCGCCATGGGGCCGATCGGGGTGTTGTTGGTGATGTTCTTGTCCGGCACCAGGCCCGTGTGATTGAACGAGGTCAGGAAGCCCGCGACCCACATTTCAGCGGCGGTGTCGCCAGCGTTCTTCTGCGCACGGTCATTGAGCCATGTCGTGCAAGGTTCTGTGCCAACGCCGATCACCTTGGGCGCAACAGGGGCTCCGGTCGGCCGCGGCTGGGCGACGGCGCCCTTGGCCTGAGCCTTGGGTTGTTGCTGCGAGGCCGCGGTGGTGGCGACGGCGATCGCGGCGGCGAGCGCCATGATGGCGAAGATCGGTTTCATTCGGTGTTTCCCATCTAAGTTCCGGTCCGCCTTGAGATCCCCCGGGCGGAGCCTTCAGGCCACTCCTATAGCCGATTGAGCGGCAAGGTCTAATGGGATCGGACAAGCTCGCTGGAGCGACAAGGTTCCACGAAATACATCGACAGCTTTGCGTATTGCAGGAATTGTCCGGCGGATCGGGTTAATTCCAAAATCCACACCTTTGCAATCCGCAATCCATCCGCGAAGCCGGCTTTCGTCCCGGGGTCCCTCAGGCGGTCCGGCGGAAGGTGTTGAGCACCTCCATGGCCTGAGCCTTGCGGTCCTCGGGAATGGAAGCCCAGATCTCCAGCAGATCGGTGGGCAGGGATTCCGGATCATAGTCGAGCAAATGCCCGGGAGTCGTTCCCAGAGCAGGCGCCAGACGACGCAGCCATTTGTCGGAAAGCCGCCGGTCTCCGCTTTCGAGAAGGGAGATAACCGAGCCGCGCGTGCCAATGGCCTCGGCCAGTTTTTCCTGGGTCATACGACGGAATTCGCGCCAGGCCCGCAAATGGTTGGGTGTGGTCATGGGCGCAGTATCAGCCAGGCGTATGACGAAGTCACCTGCGTATTGCAAAATTCCCGGTTTGTTCTAATTCTTGCATTATGCAATAAGAGACTCAGGAAAGGAGGTCGCCATGCGATACAAAACAACCGGTCGGAACGCGCCCAGGCTTGCGGGCGGCAAACGGCTGAACCTTGTCCAGGCGCGCCTGAACGACGGCGAGCGCCAGGCTCTGGATGCGTTGCGACGCAAGACGGGCTTGAGCGACTCGGCGCTGGTAAGAGCCGCGCTGGACGAACTGGCCGAACAGGACCAGCCCCTGGCCGGCGAAGCGTTGCGCGCGCGGGCGTAGGCCCGGCCCGCGCCGCCAGCCAGACCGGGGGGATGAGGGCGGCGGCGCAGCGGCCGGACCCGGCGAGCCGGGAGTTGGGCGTTCTGACGCCCAATCCCAATCCGCCGCCTGGGCCGGTCGCTCGAGGGTCAAAGCCTTCCGCAGGAGAGGCGGCTTCAAGGCCCCGAACCCGGCCCATTGGCGGAAGCCTACTACAACCCCAAATATCAACAACGCTCAAATACCCGTTTCGGGCTGTGAACCTGGCGGGAAAATCGGTTATGGTGCAATTGAGCAAACCTGGACGGACCCGACTTGCGTAAATTCCTCATCCTGGCGGCGCTGATGGCAGGCCTTGCGCCGGCCCTGGCCGCTCACGCCCAGATCACCTTTCAGTCCGCCGAGGTGATCGGCACGCGTGATTCGGTCCGCGCCGCGGCCCCGGAGGGCCCGGTTCCGCTTCCGACCAGACAGGAAGACAAGACCGTCCGTTTCTGGTCCGACGACGGCAAGACCTATCGTCTGGAAGGCTTTGGCTGCCGGTTCCAGATGAGCGGCCAGCCCGGCGCGCCGGACGAGATGACGACCCAGGTCGCCGATCTGCTGAAGGCCGATATCGACACCTACCGGCAGGCGGCGACCGCCGCGGCGGGCGGCGCCATGGCGACAGTCTATACGGGCGCCCTCTATCGGGTGGCGCCGGGCAAAAAGTCGACGGAGACCTATGGCCTGGATTGCTCGGACAAGGTGGCGACCGCGGTGGCGCTGGACGTGCAGAAGACGCGCGGGCCGCGGAAACTGAGCATCTTTGTCATCCAGATCAATCTGGAAGACCTGGCGGCGGGCCGGCCGCCTCGCAAGACCATGCTGGTGGCGTTCAGCCAGAACACGCTGTTCCGCAAGAATGATCCCGAGACCCTGGCGCGGGCGACGCCAGTCACGCGCGACCTGTTCGAGGCCCTGACCCGGTAGCAAACCCGCAGGCAGGCGCCGTCATACGCGGAATGGCTGGCGAGGGATATTGCAAAATGCAATATTTTGGACATGGGAAAAGGATCAAGACCACACCGCTCGGCCAGGGCCGGGCGCAGGGGCCTCTGCGCCCCGGCGCAAGGACATTCGCGCGCCGGCCGGCCGCGCAAAGAGGGCGAGCGTTATGACAACGGCCGGCTGAAACCGCCGGC
>CAZJBC010000238.1:0-4530 GCA_964543805.1 uncultured Brevundimonas sp. | reverse complement strand
GCCATCGTACAAACTTCAGATCCGGGCCGCCGCGCCCGGATTTTTTTTGTCGGCCGCATCCATCTGACACCGACAGGCCCTCTGGTCAGCAAACGGCCAAGCGATCAAGCTGGGCTATGGAAGAATTGGAGCCACCTCATGGACGTCGCCGTCGTTGCGCTATTCATTCCAATTGTCTCGGTGATCAGTTTTTTCGCGTTCCTCACCGTCATCATCGTGCGGCTCTCAAATAACCGCCGGGCCGCCCGCGAGAAGCTTTACGAAATCGCCCGTACGGCGGTCGACAAGGGGCATCCGCTGCCGCCGGAGGTAATCAGCGTTCTTGCCGATACGCCGGGCTCCAGACGCAGCGCTTTCTCTGACCTGCGCGCTGGCGTGATCTGCCTGGCCGGCGGCCTGGGCTTTTGTGTTTTTGGGTTGCTGCTTAGCCGGCTTGCCCATGACGCTCTGGAACCGATCGTGGGCGTCGGCGCCATCCCGGCGTTCATCGGGGTCGCGCTGATTGCTCTCAGTTATCTGAACCCCAACAAGGACAAGAAAAGCTAGGCGCGCTGATCTCAAGCCATGCGCCAGGACCAGCCCTTCGGCCGTCTGTCAGACGTCGAACTCGCCTCGCTGTCCGCGGCGGGGGAGCGGGCCGCGTTCAGCGTTCTGGTCGCACGGCATGGCGGCCTGGTGAGGGGACTTGTCCGCCGCATGGGCGGTCAGCCTTCCCTGGCCGACGACATCGCTCAGGATGCATTCATTGCCGCCTACGCGGGCATCGGAGGATATCGCGGCGAGGGCTCTTTCGGCGGATGGGTCTGCCGCATCGCCGCGCGGCTGTACGTCAAGCACGTCCGCCGAGAGGCCCGATACGATCTGATGGCCGAGACACCTGAATCTGACGTCCAGATGGTCGAACCCGACCGCGCCTTGGACCTGGACGAGGCCCTTAAGCAGCTGTCGCCTGCCGAAAGGCTGTGTGTTTCGTTGTGCTCCGGCGCAGGGCACAGCCATCCCGAAGCCGCCGAACTCCTGAACTTGCCGCTTGGAACGGTGAAATCTCATGTCAAACGTGGTCTGGATAAACTCCGTCGCCGTCTGGAGGCGGAATACAACAACGCCGCAGCTGAGAAAGTCCCTCATGGCTGAGCATCCCTTTGAAGATGAAGTCGCCCGGCTGTTCGCCCAGGCGCCTTCCCTGGACGGCGCGGAGGCCTTTGCGCTCCGTGTCGAGGCACAGCTTGCTCGCTTCGCTCAGGTTCGCCGTTGGGTTCTGGGCGCCGCCGGCGCCGCGGGCGTGATCGTCGCGGCGCGCGCCATTGCCGGGTCCGGCCTGTTGGAGATGATGGCGTCATGGCTCCAGTCGTTCGGCCTGCGAACCGCCAATCTGGCCGAGCACGCAGGCGCGCTTGGCCCCAATCCGCAGGTGTGGGTCTGGGTTGCCCTGGGCGTCTGCGCCGCAGGTCTGGTGACGGGCGGTATTTTGCAGCGTAATTGAGCGCTGCTGATCAGGAGAGCCCGCCGTGAGCATAACCGTTCGACGCATCGCCGGCGCTCTCGGCGCGGAAATCAGCGGCGTTGACCTGTCGACCGAGCTTTCGGACGCGACCGTCGCTGAGATCCGGGCTGCCTATGTCGAGCACCAGGTGATCTTCTTTCGCAATCAATCCTTGACGCCGGAGCAGCAGATCCGGTTCGGGCAAAGGTTCGGGCCGCTGAACATCCACCCTTACGTCAGCGGCATGGCCGGCTATCCGCCGGTGATGGAGATCATCAAGGAGCCGGAGGACCGCATCAACTTCGGTGGCGGCTGGCATTCGGACATGAGCTTCCTGGAAGCGCCGTCCATCGGATCGATCCTCTATGCGGTCGAGGTCCCGGACTATGGCGGCGATACCCTGTTCGCCAGCCAGGCGGCGGCCTATGACGCGCTTTCGCCGGGACTGAAACAGACACTGGAGGGTCTGAACGCCGTGCATTCGGCAGGGCGGGAATATTCGGCCCAGGGCGCGTCGGCCCAGAAGCGCAAGTCCATGGCCGTGGCCGAGGCAGAAGGCGCGAGCGGTGAATTCGTCCATCCGGTGGTGCTGGTTCACCCCGAGACCGGCCGAAAGGCGCTGTACGTCAATCCGGCTTTCACCATGCGGATCGACGGCTGGAGCAAGCGGGAATCGAAGCCCCTGCTCGATTTCCTGTTCGAGCATTCGCGGTATGAGGCCTTCACCTGCCGGTTCTGCTGGGCGGCCGGTTCGATCGCGTTCTGGGATAACCGCTCGGTCTGGCACTTTGCTTTGAACGACTATCCGGGCCAGCGGCGGCATATGCGGCGGGTGACGGTGGATGCTTCGCTGTCGGCGATGGTTCAGGCGGCCGAATAGGTCTGCATCCAATTGGCGCGAGGGTGGCGACTAAGCCTTCGAAGCCGTGTGATCGTCGCGCGGAAACAAGGGGCAGGGTCATGAACAACTACGGCATTCCCGACATCGCCTACATCGGCATGATCATCCCGCTCGCCGGGATGGGGATCGGCGCCCTGTCGGTCTGGACCGAGCACCAGCGCAAGCAGAAGGCGCTGGATGTCCTCAAGGCCTATGCCGAGGCGGGCCAGGAGCCGCCGCCCTCGGTGCTGGAGAGCATTGCCAAGGTGACCAATGTTTCACGCCGGTCGCCGGCGGTGGTCAATGACCCCCGCGAAGGCTGGCGCCGGTTCGCCTTTTTCGGGATCATGGGCATCGGCTTTGGTCTGGCCGCCGCCTGGTTCTCAAAGGGCGGCTCGGCCGGATGGCCCATTACACTGGGGCATCACCTCGTTTGTCATGATCGCCCTGTCGGTCTCGTCATTGGTGACAGCTCTGACGGCGCCGCGCCAAAATGGGGGGTGAGGGCGATGAGGCCCTGCTCGCCGCTGCAGCCCGGGGATCCTCCGCCGCCTTCGGCCAGCTGGTCGATCGCCACCAGCAGCCGGTCCGGGCCTTCCTGCGCCGGCTGGGCCACGATTATGCTGACGCCGACGACCTGGCCCAGGAGACCTTTGTGACGGTCTGGGCCAAGGCGGCGGGTTTTCGCGGCGGATCGAGCGTGCGCACCTGGATGCTGGCCATCGCCTGGCGCAAATCCAAGAGCGCCCGGCGCGGGCTGTTCCGGGGCCTGGCGCGCGATACCGCCTGGCGCGAGCAGCAGGCGCTGGAGGCGCCGATCGGCGCGGCAAGGGAAGACGCCATGGCGCTAAACGAGGCCCTGGCGGGACTGCCGCTTGAGCAAAGGGCCTGCCTCGCGCTATGTCTGGGGGGCGATTTGTCCCATTCCGACGCGGCCCAGGCGCTGGGCCTGCCGCTCGGGACGGTCAAGAGTCACGTTTCAAGAGGCCGGGTCAGGATGCAAGAGATGCTGGGAGATCGGCGATGAACGAGGCCGAGGCCCGCCTGTCCGCCGCCTGGACGGCCGACCTGCCGCCGGCCCGTGACGCCTATTTCCGCTTGGCGGTCATGGCGCGTCTGGAGCGCCGCCAGTTTGCGCTCCGCATGACGCTGGTGCTCGTCCTCGGCGCGGCTGCGACATTGCTTGTGGCTATCGCCGCACCGCGGCTGGCCGCCGCCTTGAGCGCGACGCCGAACGGGGTGCTGGTTCTGGTCGGGGCCATGGTGCTGGCCGCCACTGGCTGGGGCCTTTTCCGCGCGTTCCGGCCGGCCTGATCCCATGTCCGCCCAGACCCCGGAAATCATCAAGCGCATTGCCGCGCCCGACATTACCGCCCGCAAGGGCCGCGAGCCGGTGGTCTGTCTGACCGCCTATACGGCGCCGGTGGCCGCCATTCTGGACGAGGTGTGCGACCTTTTGCTGGTCGGCGATTCCGTCGGCATGGTGTTGCACGGCCTGCCCAACACGGTGGGCGTGACCCTGGAAATGATGATCCTGCATGGTCAGGCGGTGATGCGCGGCGCCAAGCGGGCCATGGTGGTGGTCGACATGCCGTTCGGATCCTACGAAGGCTCTCCCGAGGTCGCCTACGCCAACGCAGCGCGCGTAATGAAGGAAACCGGCGCCCACGCCATCAAGGTCGAGAGCGGGCCTACCATCCCGGCCACAATCGACTATCTGGTCAAGCGGGGCATCCCGGTGATGGGCCATGTGGGCCTGCGCCCGCAGGCGGTGCTGGTCGACGGCTCGTTCAAGGCCAAGGGCCGCACCAATGAGGAATGCGCCCGGGTGATCGAGGAGGCCAGGGCCACCGAAGCGGCCGGCGCCTTCTGCATCGTGGTCGAAGGCGTCGCCGAGGCCCTGGCGCGGGAAGTCACTGCAGCGGTGAACGTGCCCACCATCGGCATCGGCGCCTCGGCCGGTTGCGACGGCCAGATCCTGGTCACCGACGACATGCTGGGTCTGTTCGAATGGACGCCCAAGTTCGTCCGCCGCTATGCGGATCTGAAGGGCGAGATCGCGCGGGCGGCGGCCGCCTACGCCGCCGACGTGCGTGCGCGCGCCTTTCCGGGCCAGGCTGAGACCTATTTCAGCAAGAAAACCTAGAGCCGCGAACGGCTGGAATCG
>CAZJBC010000237.1:0-4593 GCA_964543805.1 uncultured Brevundimonas sp. | reverse complement strand
TGGCGTCGGCGGCCCGCTTGGGGTCGGCCCCGACGCCGCAGGCCACCACCGGCACGCGGATGCGCTCGGCCTCGTTGGCGGCGATGAGGGCGCCGATATCCAGGTTGTAATCGACCATCAATAGGTCCGCGCCCTGGCCGGCGCGCAGGGCGTGGGTCGCCGCCTCGATGGATTCCACATGGGCCACCTTGGCGCCCGTGCTCATCGCCAGTTTCACCGCGACCGAGAGCTGTCCGCTCAACCGTCCGACCACCAGAAGTCTCATACCCTACTCTCCTTCGTCGCTAGCCCGGCCATTCAGGCCGCGCCTTCGCCGTCCTTGATGATTTCCGTCATGGTAACGCCCAGGCGCTCGTCGACGATGACGACCTCGCCGCGGGCGACGAGGCGGTTGTTGACATAGATGTCGATGGCCTCGCCGACCTTGCGGTCCAGCTCGACGATAGAGCCGGCCCCCAGCTGCAGCAGCTGGGCGACCGACATCTGCGAGCGGCCGAGGACCGCCGAGATGCTGACCGGAACATCGAAGACCGGCGTCAGATCGGCGGCGGACTTGTCGTCCTCGCCCATCTCGGACTGGTAGTCGACGCCCGGCTCCAGTTCGTTGAGCTGCAGGCCCTTGGGGGGCGCTTCGGTCTCATCCATGGTCAGTCTCGCTTTCGCTCGTCGGCGTCAAAGGTTCGGCATGCAGGCCTTCGGCGGCCAGGGCGGTGTCCAGGGCCGCGGCCACGCGGGCGGCGGCGGCCTCGGGGTCAAATGCTGCGCGGCCTTCGCCCCAGTCGAAGGAAAAGGCGGCGCGCGGCAGGTTGGGGTCGGCGCCGACGGTGATAACACCAGGATAGCCCCAGTTGTCGGCGGCCTGCTGCAGCACCTGCTGGATGTGCGGCACGAGCTCAGACGCGACCTGGACCTTGAGGGTCGGACGCGATTCAATTTCACGCGCCAGCTCGCTGAGCGCGGCGGTCACGGGCGCCTCGGGAAAGCGGTCCAGCGCCGCGTCGGCGATCTTGCGACCGACGGCGAGCGCAAGGCCCGCCGAGGCGGTGCGGTGATCGTGGGCGACACGGGCCAGGGTAGTCATGGCTGAGTTGCAGGCGCGCGAGATCTCAGCCAGGGCCGCGGCGCCGCGCGCATCGGCGGCCCGCTCGCCCTCGGCGAAGGCGGCCCTGCGAATTTCCTCGACTTCGGCAGCCAGGTACATGCGCTTGGCTTGCACGGGCTGGGACGAAATCGCGCCAGCCGCGTCAAAGACGGTGTCGAAGCTGAAGCGGCGGTGCGCAGTTGCGGGGGCGGCTTCTGACATCAGTAGATCAGCTCGTCTTCGCCGCCGGGGCCGGCCAGCATGATCTCACCCTTGGCGGCCAGGTCCTTGGCGGCCTGGACCATGGCCATCTGGGCGGTGTCGACGTCCTTCAGGCGCACCGGGCCCATGCTTTCCATGTCCTCGCGCATGATCTTGGCGGCGCGCTCGGACATGTTGGAGAAGAACATCTCGCGCAGGCCGTCCGAGGCGCCCTTGAGCGCCAGGCCCAGCTGATCCTTTTCGACAGCGCGGAGCAGGGTCTGAACGCCGCCCGGATCAAGCTTGTTCAGGTCTTCGAAAACGAACATCAGGGCGCGGATGCGCTCGGCGCTCTCGCGATTGCGCTCTTCCAGGGCGGCGATGAAGCGGCCCTCGGTCTGGCGGTCGAAGTTGTTGAAGATCTCGGCCATCATCTCGTGGCTGTCGCGCTTGGACGTGCGAGCCAGGTTCGACATGAATTCGGTGCGCAGGGTCTGTTCGATCTTGTCGAGGATTTCGCGCTGCACCGGCTCCATGCGCAGCATGCGGTTGACGCATTCCAGAGCAAAGTCTTCCGGCAGGGCGGCCAGCACCCGGGCGGCGTGCTCGGACTTGATCTTGGACAGCACCACCGCGACGGTCTGCGGGTATTCGTTCTTCAGATAGTTGGCGAGCACCGCCTCGTTCACATTGCCCAGCTTGTCCCACATGGTGCGGCCCGCCGGACCGCGGATTTCCTCCATGAGGTTGTCGACTTTTTCCGGGGCCATGAAGCCCTGCAGCAGACGCTGGGTCTGCTCGTAGGAGCCCATGATCGCGCCCGAGCCGGACAGGCCCGAGACGAACTCGACCAGCAGTTCTTCCACGACATTAGCAGACACGGTGCCCAGGCCCGCCATTGCCGCGGAGATTTCCTTGATCTCCTCCTCGTCCAACGCCTGCCAGGTCTGGTTGTGATCCTCGCCCAGGGCCAGCAGCACGATGGCGGCCTTCTCCGGCCCAGACAGGCGGGAGGTGTCGGTCAGGGCTTTCTTGGGGCGAAGACTCATGCGTCGTGCAGCCAGCTACGCAGGATGGAGACGCTTTCGTCGGGATGGCGGTCGACGAAGTCGGAAACCTGCTTGACGGCCGAGGCCTTCACTTGGCCTTCGATGCGAGCGATGTCGATGCCGCGATCCTGGGCCTGAGCCGCGGCGATGGCCGCGCCGGCCGCATTGCCGCCGGACGGATCGTAGGCCAGTTGGGCGCTCATCGGACCCGACGGCCCGGACAACACGTGCGGATCGCCGCCGCCCGCGCCCGCGCCGGCCAGCATCGGCATGGGTCCGCCGCCGGAGCCGATGCCCTTCAGCAGGGGCCGGGCGACGAAGAAGATGGTCAGGGCCGCGACGATCAGCAGCACGACCAACTCGCCGATGCGCATGATGTCGGGCGTGCCGAAGCCGGACAGCAGGCTGGTCTTGGCGGCTGGGCCGACATTGGCGGCGGCGTTGTCAAACTTCATGTTCTGCACATTCACGACGTCGTGGCGGGACGTGTCGGCCGCGTCCGGGGCGGCTGCGCCCGGCTCGAGCACATTGACCGCGTTGACGGCGGCGATAGTCAGGTCGCGGATCTTCTTCAGATCGTCGGCCGAGCGTTCGTGCCAGGCGCCGGCCTTGCCGTCCTTGCCCGGCGGATCGCGATAGCCGTCAACCGCCACGGCGACGGACAGGCGGTTAATCTTGCCCGGCTCGATGACCGAGGTCTTTTCGATCTTGGAGTTCTGGAAATTGACCGTCTCGCTGGCGCCGTCGGTCGAGTTGCTGCTGGAGCCCGAGCTGCTGTCCGATGCGGCTCCCGGCAGATTGCCGGTGGCCGAGGTCGGACCGCCGGGCGTCGCCGATCCGTTCTGGGCCTTGTTGTCGCTAGTCGAGCTGGACAGCTGAACCTGACCGTCGGGATCATAGTGCAGGTCGTGGGTGGTCGTCTGGGTCTTGTCGACATCGGCGGTGACGGACACACGCACATTGCCGACGCCGACAATGGGCTCGATGACCTGCTTGACCCTCTGCTCCATCGCTTTTTCGGTCTGCTGGGCGATCATCTCGGCATTGGCGCTGTCGGTGTCGCCGCCGCCGGCCAGGGTCTTGCCGGTCTGCTGGTCGGTGACCACAACGTGGTCGGGTTTCAGGCCCGGCGTGGCCAGGGCGACCAGGTTCTGGATGGCGTGCACCTGGCTGGCGTCCGGCTCGCGGGTGTAGCCGACGATGACGCTGCCTGTGGTGTCCGAGGTGGCGTCCTCGAACTGCTGGCGCTGGGGAACGTTGAGCAACACCTTGGCGAAGGTCACGCCGTTGAGCGACTTGATGTCCCGTTCCAGCTCGCCCTGCAGGGCGCGCTTGAGATTAACCTGCTGCTGAAAGTCGGTCTGGCCCAGGGCATTGGTGGAGTCGAAGATTTCGTAGCCGATGGACCCGGAGGTCACCAGGCCCTTGCCGGCGATCATGGTGCGGGTGGACAGCACCTTGTCGCGCTCGACCATGATGGTCGAGCCGTCGCCGACAGACTTGTACTTGACGCCCGCCTGGTCGAGGGCGGCGGTGACCGAGCTGGCTTCCTTCAGATCCAGGCCCGAAAACAGCAGGCCCATGTCCTTCGATCCGGCGCTCAGCACCGTGAACGCCAACGTGGCCGCCACGCCCATGGCGACGCCCAGCATGATCATCATCCGGCCGACGCCGAAGGACCGGAAAAAATTGGCGAAGCTGTTCACCCGGCAATTCCCTCACCCCGGAGGGACAATTACGCCTCCGCTAGGCAGGATTTACCGGGTGCTTGGTAAACGGCGCTTTAAGGAGCGGTGCGGCGCAAGGGCACAATCGCGTGTCGTTAACGGCCAAATTCGCCCGTTCAGTCGTCGCGTTTGTGACCGTCCAGATCGCGGCGAGCCTTTTCCAGCTCGATTTCGAGGATCGATCTGGCGTGCTTGGTGCGGCCGAACAGCGATTTGTTCTCGGCGGCCTTGGTCTTGGCGGCCGCCTTTGCTCTGTCCTTGCGAGCCTTGTTCAGATTGATGATGTCGGCCATCGCATGATCTCCGCCGGCTGGGGCCTCTAGCCTAACCCATCCGCAGCTATCCTTGAACCCAGGACCGCATGGCCGCCAAGAGCTCAGGCGGATGGCGTATCCTTGGCCTGGGCGCGCGCCAGGGCCGGACGAGCGGCCAGACGGGCGACCCACTCATCATAGATCGCGTCGGCCGGCATGCTGGCGCGGAAAAACATCAACAGGCTGCCGAACAGGATATCGGCCGCCGAGAAGGTCTCGCC
>CAZJBC010000236.1:0-4615 GCA_964543805.1 uncultured Brevundimonas sp. | reverse complement strand
CGCTACTGGATGTCCAGACCGAATGGCGCGAGGCCCTGATCCAGCGCCTGGGCATGTACCGACTGCGGGCGAAGGTCGAGATCGCCGCCGACCCGCGTCCCGTCGCCGCCGACCTGCACTCGCCGATCACCGCGCCCGAGCCTGTGTTGCAGGAAGACGGCCGGCTGGTGCTTGACCCCAGGCTGCCGGAACTGGGTTGGCGGGTTTACGGGATAACCGGCGATGGAAGCCACAGATCCTATGACGCCCACCGCCTCGCTTTGGGCGTTCCCGGCCCGGCCGACTGGGGCACGGACAGGACCTATCCCATCGAGGCGGACTTTGACCTGCTGAACGGCGTCGACTTTTCCAAGGGCTGTTTCGTCGGCCAGGAAACCACCAGCCGCATGAAGCGGCGCGGGGCCATCAAGTCGCGCATGCTGCCGATCCTCTTTGACGGCCCGGCGCCGGCGTTCGGCACGGAAATCCTGGCGGGGACCTTGCGGGCCGGCGAAGTTCTGTCCGGCATCGACGGCCGGGCGGTGGCCCTGGTGCGGCTGGACCGGATCGAGGGCGTGGACCTGACGGCGGACGGGCGAGCGGTGCAGGTGCAGCGGCCGGCGTGGGCGACTCAATCCTGATCGGTGCGCAGGCCGCCGAACCATCCTATATCCTCTCCCCATGTCTACCGGCGCCGAGATCATCCGCGACTACGTCAAGCGCCTGCCGGATGCGCCGGGCGTCTATCGCATGGTCGGCGAGGACGCCGAGGTGCTCTATGTCGGCAAGGCCCGCTCGCTGAAAAAGCGGGTGGTGCAGTACGCCCAGGGCCGCTTCCACACCCAGCGCATCGCCAACATGGTCCACCTGACGCGGGCCATGGAGTTCGTGACCACCAGGACCGAGACCGAGGCCCTGCTGCTGGAGATCAATCTGATCAAGCAGCTGAAGCCGCGTTTCAACGTTCTGCTCCGCGACGACAAATCCTTCCCTGAAATCCTGATCAGACGCGACCACCGCGCGCCGCAGATCCGCAAGCACCGCGGCGCCCATTCCATTCCCGGCGACTATTTCGGCCCCTTCGCTTCGGCCTGGGCGGTGAACCGCACGGTCAATTCGCTGCAGAAGGCGTTTCTGCTGCGCTCATGCTCGGACAATGTGTTCGAGACCCGCACGCGCCCTTGTATGCTGCACCAGATCAAGCGCTGCAGCGCGCCCTGCGTCGATCTGGTCTCGCCGGAAGATTACAACGCCCTGGTCCAGCAGGCCCATGACTTCCTGTCCGGCAAGTCGCGCGCCGTCCAAAAGAAGCTGGGCGATCAGATGATGGCCCTGGCCGAAGCTGAGGAGTTCGAGCGCGCCGCCCGCCTGCGCGACCGCATCCGCGCCATGGCCTCGGTCACCCAGGAACAGTCGATCAATCCGCAGGGCGTGGAGGAGGCCGACGTGTTCGCGCTGGCGACCGAGGGCGGCCAGGCCTGCGTGCAGGTGTTCTTCTTCCGGGCCGGCCAGAACTGGGGCAACCGCGCCTATTTCCCCCGCATCGCCGGCGCGCTCGACGCCGAGGAAGGCGAGGAGGACGCCGGCATCCTGTCGGCCTTCCTGGGCCAGTTCTATGAGAGCCAGCAGATCCCGCGCCTGATCCTCACCTCCCACGCCCTGGCAGAGCGCGAGCTGTTCACCGAGGCGTTGGGCCTGAAATCCGGCCGCAAGGTCGAGATCGCAACGCCCCAGCGCGGCGAAAAACGCGACCTGGTGGACCACGCCCTGACCAACGCCCGCGAGGCGTTAGGCCGCAAGATGGCCGAGGGCTCGGCGCAGGGCAAACTGCTGGACGGGGTCTGCGATGTGTTCGGTCTGGAAGCCCGGCCGGAGCGGATCGAGGTCTATGACAACTCGCACATCATGGGCACTAATGCGGTCGGTGGCATGATCGTCGCCGGGCCCGAGGGCTTTGAAAAAGGCCAGTACCGCAAGTTCAACATCAAGAGCACCGAGCTGACCCCCGGCGACGACTACGGCATGATGCGCGAGGTGCTGCGCCGCCGCTTTGGCCGCATGATCAAGGACGAGGAAGCCGGCGAAGCCACGCCCCGGCCGGACCTTGTTCTGGTCGACGGCGGCAAGGGCCAGCTGGATGCGGCGATCGAGGTGATGGCTGACCTGGGCGTCGATGACATCGCCCTCGTGGGCGTCGCCAAGGGGCCGGACCGGGACGCCGGGCTGGAGCGGTTCTTCATGGAGGGGCGCGATCCCTTCATGCTCGAGCCGCGCTCGCCGATCCTGTACTATCTGCAGCGCCTGCGCGACGAGGCCCACCGCTTCGCCATCGGCGCCCACCGCACCCGCCGCGCCATCGACATGAAGAAGAACCCGCTGGACGAGATCGAGGGTGTTGGTCCCGGGCGAAAGAAGGCGCTGCTCAGCGCCTTCGGCTCGGCGCGAGGCGTATCGAAAGCGGCGCCGGAGGATCTTGCGAAAGTGGAAGGAGTGAGCGAGGCGCTGGCCCAGCGGATTTTCGACCACTTCCGGCGGCCTTAAGAATGAAGGCGTTCCTTCTCCCGCCAGGGGAGAAGGAGAACTTTCTTCACTGGCTCGCCCCTTCCCCCCGCGGCCCATCGGCCATCGGCGGGCGGGCCCGGAACCCCAGCATCCGGCGTCCCGGATCATACAGAACATCAAAGGCAAAGAACGGCGCCGTGCCCGGCTGCAGCAGGGTCTCGGGCCGGGGCGCGGTTCCGACGCTCATGGTCTGGGCCAGGCGCCCGACCGTCATGTGAACCGTCACCGCCGGCTTGTGCTGGTCGTTCTCGAACACCAGGGCGGCGGGCGTTCCGTCGGCCCACGGCGCCATCGCCGGGCGGGCGTTGAGGACGCGCAGGGAAAACGAGCCGGTGTCCAGCGCGACCGGTCCGCAGGCGCGAATCTGGGTGGCCTCGTTGATCAGGCAGCCGGGGACCGAGTCGTGCAGGCCGCCGCCTTCCTCCTCGCGGTATCCGCCGAGCAGCCGCAGCAGAGTAAAGCCTGAGACCTCATCGTCGGTGGGATTAAGGATCAGCCTTCCGGGCGCCGTCTCGCCGGGCCTTGGCAGCGAGATGATCCACCTTCGCGCGCCCGCCGCCATCAGCGGGTTGTCCACCGTCGTGCGGCCCATGTTGGCGCCCAGCAGGACGCGAAAACCCTCGCCCTTCAAGCCGTCGCCAAGAAAGCCGTAGCCCAGGCCCAGGGTCCCGGGGCAGCCCGGTGCGCGCCGGATGCAGTCGACCGCCCTGACCAGGTGGATGGACGCCGCTCCGGAAAGCCCGCCGATCCCGATCCGTGCATGGCCAATGACGCCGTCCAGGTGCGTGCCTGAGCCGAAGGAATAGGTCTCGCCTGTTCTGTCGGCGCGCGCCTGCACGCCGGTCTGCGCGTCCGGCATCAGCCGCAGGCCCGCGGCCCCGGTGTCGATGCCGGCCAGCACCGTCTTGCCGCCGACGGTGACCTCGACGCCATAGCGATGAACCCCGTCGCTGAGCAGGACTTCGCGGATCGGAACTTCGGCGCGCGGCGCCGGCGGCGCCGTATCGGGCCGGGCAGGGGCGGGGGCGAGCAGGGCCAGACTCAGCACTGCGGCCAGGGATGCTCCGACGCGCTTTTTGACCATCCGTTCAGCCATCCGCCAAACCTTACCACAGCCCCTTCGCGCGGCCCCGCGAATGCGCTTAGAGTAGGAAAAAATTCGGAGGAGGCGACAATGAAGAAACTGATCCTGGCTGCGGCCATGCTTTGCCTGCCGGTGGCCATCGCCCTGGCCCAGCCGGCCGCCGCGCCGGCGCAAAAGGGCGCCGCGCCCGCCGCCGCCGAGCCCAAGGCCTATTCGCTGTACGGCGTCGGCGGCTCAGCGGCCCCGACCACGCTGGAGCAGCCCAAGCTCAATCTGTTGCCGACGCTGGAATACATGCGCCAGGTCATCAATCCGCACGCCAACGCCTACTGGGCGGCCGAGGGCTCGCTGAACGACGACGACACCTCCAAGGTCGACGGCGCCCCCACCGACGACGACAGCTGGAACGACCAGGTGTCGCGCGCCGCCACCCTGATGGAAGCCGGCAATGGCCTCTTCACCGCCGGCCGTCCGCGCAACGGCGCCTGCACCGACAATCCCGCCGCCGGACGGGCCAATCCCGCCGGGGGATCGCCGGCGGCCACCGCCGGCCGCGGCCCGGCGCCCGCCCGCGGACCTGCGCCGACCTGCGACATGATCTGGAACCACTACGCCCAGCAGCTGATCGACGGCGGCGCGGCCGGCATGGCCGCCTCGCGCGCCCACAACGCCAAGGCCGCCTTCGATGCGGGCAGCCAGATCTATGACGCCTGCTTCAGCTGCCACAACCGCTTCATCCCCCGCCCGGTCAATTCGCGTTACACCGCCCCCTTCCCCTCGGACGATGAAATCCGGCAGAAGGGCGGCGCCAAAGGCCAGTAGGGGCGTTACGCCCTGAAGGCTGAACCCCAAGAGGGCCGATGAAACGCCATATCCCCAACGCCCTGACCATCGGTCGGCTGGTCTTGACCCTGGTGATGTTCGCCTGTCTGGCGGCTATGGCCACGGCGCTGCGAACGGGTCAGAGCGTCATGCCGCAGCAGTCGCTCG
>CAZJBC010000235.1:0-4631 GCA_964543805.1 uncultured Brevundimonas sp. | reverse complement strand
GGTCTCGGCGCCGGTGAAGATGTTCTTGAACGGCACCATGCCGGCGTTGACGAACAGCAAGGTCGGGTCCGACTGCGGCACCAGCGGCGCCGAAGGGATGATGGCGTGATCATGCTTCCCGAAAAAGTCGAGGAAGGCGGCGCGGGTGTCGTTCAGACTGGGCATGGGGCACAATATAAAGCTTTAGCGGAGCGCCCTTATAGGGACCCCGCGCGGGGGAACCAAGTCTTTGAACGGGCCTTGCGGTTCCGACTTCAAAGTTTGCCTAACAGCGGGCGTTCCGCTTGCGGAAAGCAAGAAGGAAAGAAAACCACAAAGGTCACGAAGGAGACACGAAGGGGCCGACAACGCCGTGGATATCGAACCCGGCGGCGCCCCACTATTGTCGCGGCGAAGCCGCCGCAAAAATACGGAAAACGTTCTGCCTTCTGCGATTGAGAAGGACTTTGTGATCTTCGTGCCCGCTTCGTGACCTTTGTGGTTTTATTTCTCTTGCCGCACCCTGAGCGCCACAGGCTCAACGCGGGGACACACGCAAAAAAGGACGCCCCGCCCTCCCAGGGGGCCGGGACGTCCTTCCGTTGCTCAGGCCGCGGGCGGGAGCCGCGCCGGGTCTTGGCGGGTCGCCGGACGCGGACAATCGCAGCCCGAGCGAACCCTATTCAGCGATGAGGCTGTCGTCCTGCGGATCAGGGCCGCCAACCAGCAGTTCCTCGACAATCTTGCCCTGCGCGCCGCGCACGGCCTTTTCGATCTGGTCTGCCAGATCGGGAATGGCTTTCAGGAACTCGCGGACATTGTCGCGGCCCTGGCCGATGCGCTGGCTGTCGAACGAGAACCAGGAGCCGGACTTTTCAACCACCCCGGCTTTCACGCCCAGGTCGATGATCTCGCCCAACTTGGAGATGCCCTCGCCGTACATGATGTCGAACTCGACCTCGCGGAACGGCGGGGCGACCTTGTTCTTGACCACCTTGACGCGGACATTGTTGCCGACAACCTCGTCGCGCACCTTGATCGAGCCGGTGCGGCGGATGTCCAGGCGCACCGAAGCGTAGAACTTCAGCGCATTGCCGCCCGTCGTCGTCTCGGGCGAGCCGTACATCACGCCGATCTTCATCCGGATCTGGTTGATGAAGATGACGATGGTCTTGGCCTTGCTGATCGAGCCGGTCAGCTTGCGCAGGGCCTGGCTCATCAGACGGGCCTGCAGGCCGGGCAGGGAATCGCCCATCTCGCCTTCGATTTCCGCCCGCGGCGTCAGAGCCGCGACCGAGTCGATGACGATGATGTCGACGGCGTTGGAGCGCACCAGGGTGTCGGTGATTTCCAGGGCCTGTTCGCCGGTGTCGGGCTGCGAGACCAGCAGGTCGTCCAGATTGACGCCCAGCTTGTGGGCGTAGACGGGATCGAGCGCGTGCTCGGCGTCGATGAAGGCGGCGGTGCCGCCCAGTTTTTGCACCTCGGCCACCACGTGGAGGGCAAGGGTCGTCTTGCCCGAGCTTTCCGGCCCGTAGATTTCGACCACACGGCCCTTGGGCAGGCCGCCGATGCCGAGCGCGATGTCGAGCCCGAGCGAGCCGGTCGGCACCGACTCCATTTCGCCAACCTTGCCGTTGGCGCCCAGCTTCATCACCGAGCCCTTGCCAAACGCGCGATCGATCTGCGCCAGCGCCGCTTCCAGAGCCTTCTGCTTGTCCGGATTGTCGCTGTTCGAGACCACTTTCAAAATCGCCTGTGCCATTGCCGTTAGGTCCTTATCCCACGATTCCGAAGGCGGCGCCCGAGTCCGCCGAGCAAGGAATTCACCCCCGGTCGTGGGACTCATATGTGCATGTTTTGTTCTCGTTCGCAATATGTTCCGGTGATTTTGTATGACGCCGTTCTTTGATCCCTGCGAAAAACCTTCCAAGGCAACGCTTTGCGCAGCCCTGCGTTGATCAGGTCCGCACGCCGAGTTCCGCGTTGCAGGAGACCGCATGACCCGCCCCGTTCCGCCTTTGTCGCGCGCGACTGTCCTCATCGTCGAGGATGACGTCTTCACCGCCATGTGCGCCAAGGATGCGCTGCAGGACGCCGGCTATGTCGTCATGGACCTGACGGACCGCAACCGCGAAGCCATGGCGGCGGCGAGGGAATGCAAACCTGACCTGGCGCTGGTCAATATCGATTTGCGGGGCGGCGACGACGGCATCGCCCTGGCCGGCGAGTTGACTGCCCTAGGCGTCCCGGTCATCTTCATCAGCGGCCAGACCAGCCGCGCCGCCTCGGCCCGCACCGCGGCGATCGGCTCCATGCCCAAGCCCTACGCCTTCGAGGACCTGGTGCTGGCGGTGGACTATGTGCTGCATCACCTGAAGGGCGACAATACCCGGCCCCACCCGGCGGGGCTCCAGATTTTCGACGCCGAGCCTGAGCTGCTGTGACGGCGCGGGCCTAGCCCAGCAGATCGCTCTTTTTCTGCAGATATTCCTCGCGGTCGATTTCGCCGCGGGCATAGCGCTCTTCAAGCAACGCCAGTCCCGATGACAGGCCCCGCCTGCGCCAGCGCGTGCGGTAGCTTGGCCGGCAAATCGCCAGGATGATGAACACGGTGAGCAGGAGCCCGAAGAGGCTGCCGAACGGCATGCCCCAGCCCCAATAGCCGTAGTGATGCCAGAAAGGCCACATGATCAGGTCTCCCGAACTGCACAGCCAAGATGGCGAGCGGCGGGCCGAATTTCAATGGCGCGAAGGGCGCGGTTCGCAGCCTTCCCCTCACGTTTGAATGCCCTCGCGTTCCAAAAACCACGAAAATGCAAAGCCGAGTATAAGGCAGGCCACCAGGAAGAAGGCAAACGCCACCGCGGCGGAGCCCAGTCCCTCGCGCCAGCAACGCCGCGGGTCCATTCCATGCCTGCGATACTCAGCGAAAGTGATCAGAAATGCGGTGAGCCCCGCCAGCCCGCCGAACATCGCGCCGACCGCAGCGAAGACGCGAATGAGCATGGCAAATTCCTCTTCAAGACGCGGCGGCCGCCGTCATTGCGCACTTAAGCTCAGGCCGCCAGTTGCTGCTTGACCCTTTGCGCCAGGGTCTTGATGTCCAGGGGTTTGGCCAGGAAGGTCACCGCCTCCTCGCCTTCCAGCAGGTCGGAGAAATCGCTCTCGGCATAGCCGGAAATGAACATCACCGGGATCGCACCCAGGTACTGCCTCGCCTGTTTCAGCAATTCCGGCCCGCCCATGCCGGGCATGATCACGTCGCTGATCAGCAGGTCGATCTGGCCGGCGTTTTCCTCGGCAATCGCCAGGGCCTCTTCGCCGTCGCAGGCCTCGATCACCTCGTAGCCGCGGTCGCGCAGCAGGCGCGCGGCGATGCCTCGCACGGCGTCCTCGTCCTCGACGAACAGGATGCGGCCGTTGCCGGACAGATCCCGTGGCGTAGCCCGGACAGGCTTGGGCGCTTCGACGACCTCGGCGCCTTCCACGGGCGTGTAGACCGGCAGGAAGATGCGGAAAGCCGCTCCGCCGCCCTCGCGGTTGGCGGCCTCTATCCAGCCGTCGGCCTGTTTGACGATGCCATAGACGGTGGAAAGGCCCAGGCCCGTCCCCTCGCCCACCGCCTTGGTGGTGAAGAAGGGATCGAAGATCTTGTCGCGCACATCATCAGGGATGCCGGCGCCGTTGTCGGCGACCTCGATCATCGCCACCTCGCCGTCGCCGGCGCGGGGATCGCCGTAACCCAGTTCGACCGCGCGGGCGTGGGTCAGTCTGGCGCAACTGATGGTGATCTCGCCGCCGGGGCCTGGCCGGTGCGCCTTGATGGCGTCGCGGGCGTTGACCACCAGGTTCATCACCGCGGTCTCAAGCTGGCTCTTGTCGGCCCGCACCTTGGGCAGGTCGCGGGCATAAAGCGTGGTCAGCTTCATGTCCTCGGGCAGCAGGCGGCTTAGCAGGACCTCGGATTCGCTGATCAGCTCGCCCACATCCAGCGTCACCCGCTGGACGGTCTGCTTGCGTGAATAGGCCAGCAGCTTGCGCACCAGGTCGGCGGCGCGCGCGCCGGTCTGGCGGATCTGGTTCAGGCCCTCGTAGGACGGATCGCCCACCGGGTGGCGGGCCAGAAGTTCGTCCAGACGCAGCTCGATGGCCGTGAGCAGGTTGTTGAAGTCGTGGGCGACGCCGCCGGCCAGCTGACCGATGGCCTGCATCTTCTGGGACTGCTTGAGCTGCAGCTCCATCTGCTTCTGTTCGGAGACGTCCACCAGATAGGCCATGAACTGGCCGTCGGCGCGGGTCAGATAGAGATGGGCGATGCGCCCGTGATCGTTGGCCAACTTGACCTCAAAGGGCCCCGCCTGGCCCGCGGCGATCTTTTCGGCGGCTTCGGCGCGCGAGACCGGCTCGATCAGGTCCCCGAACATGCGCCCGACCGGCGATCCGGCCGACATGTGCAGTAGGGCGGCGTTGGCCTCTGTGACAAATGCCGAGAACGGCTCGTCGCCCTCCAGCATGGCCGCGCCGAAGGGGGCCAGCACCGTGGGCAGCTCGGCAACGCCGGGGGCCGGCGTGCGAACAGGGGCCACGGCGGGCTAAACGGCGGAGGCGGCGCTGAGGCGAACGACCAGACGGCCCGGGCCGACGGCCTG